>JBOGHQ010000448.1:0-2994 GCA_050744785.1 Acidimicrobiales bacterium
GCTGTCCGGCCACGGTCAGCGCCGCCACGCCGGCGAGGAGCAGCAGCCCCAGGGCGCACAGCGCAGCCCAGTGGGCGCCCGATGTCCCGGCCAGCACGCTCTCGGGGCCGTTCAGCTTGGTGGTCAGCGTCTGGCCGGGCCGCACCAGGCGGGTGGCCACGTCGCCCAGCGACGAGGGGAAGCGCCCGTCGGCCTGGCCCACCACCAGGAACACGGCCACCGCCTCCCCGAGGGCCCGGGCCAGGCCGAGCAGGGCGGCGGCGCCCATGCCCTTGCGGGCCAGGGGGAGGACGGCGGACCGGACCACCTCGGTCCGGGTGAGCCCACACGCGGCGGCCGCCTCCCGGGTCGTGGCCGGCACCTCGGCCAGGGCGTCGACCGACACGGCCACGATGGTGGGCAGCACCATGACGGCCAGCACCAGGCCGCCGGCCAGCAGGCTGTCGCCCCCCGGCACGTCGGCCAGACGGGCCACCAGGGGCCGCAGGTACACGATGCCCAGCAGGCCATAGACGATGGAGGGGACCACGGCCAGCAGCTCGCAGCCGGCCCGCAGCGCCCGTCGCCAGCGGGGCGGGGCCATCTCCACGATGGCCACCGCCGCGGCCCAGCCCACCGGGGCGGCCAGGCCCAGCGCCACCGCCGACACGGCCACGGTTCCCCACACCATGGCCGTGGCGCCGAAGCGGCCGCCGGCCGGGTGCCACACCGAGGAGGTCAGCAGCTGGCCCCAGTCGACCGGGCCCGAGCGGGCCCCGACGACGAGGAAGCTCACGATGGCAGCCAGCGCCACCCCGGCCCCGGCGGCGGCGGCGATGGCGGCCGGCCGCACCCAGCGCAGCGCGGGGGCCGGGCGGCCGCCAACCGCGCCGCCCGGCGCCGCGATGGAGGTCAGGCCAGCCCCAGCTCAGCCAGGGTGAGGTACCCGTGCCGGGTGACCAGCCGCTGGCCCTCAGGGGAGACGACGTAGTCGATGAAGCGCTTGGCGGCGCCGGCCGGGGGCCCGTCGGTGACGAGGAACAGCGGGCGGGACATCGGGTAGGTGCCCGCCTTCACCGTCTCCCGCGTCGGGGCCACGCCGTCCACGGCCAGGGCGGCCAGCTTCGGGAACCCCGTGATGAACGACGACGACAGGGGCCCCACCGAGCCGGGAGTGGAGAGCAGCTTGGTCCTGGTCTCCTCGTTGCCACCGACCACCGCGAAGTTGTCGGTCTGGGGCGGCGGGGGCGCGGTGCCGTCCGGGCCGTAGAGGAACGTGTCGAGCACCTCGCGCGTGCCGCGGCCCGGCTCCTTGTCGTAGATGAAGACCTCCAGGTCGGGGCCACCCAGCTCGCGCCAGTTCTGGGCCCTGCCCTCGAAGAGGTCCCGGAGCTGGGCCTTGGTGAGGCTGGTGAGACCGCCGTCCACGACCTCCCTGCGGACGACGACCCCTACCGCGTCCTGCCCGATCTCGGTGGCCTGGAAGTCGACGGCCGGGTACCTGGCCCGGTCCTCGTCGGACAGTTCCTTGGAGCTCATGGCGATCTCCACCTGGCCCGCGCCCAGCTGGGCGAGGCCGCCGGCCGACCCGCCCTGGCTGTCCACCGTGATCCTCATCCCCCGGCCCCGGAGGACCTCGGCCGCGTCGGCGGCAACCGCGTTCACGGTGGTGGAGCCGCTGACCCGCAGCGTGGCCGAGCCGCTCCCCGCGCCCGCGGTGGTGCCACCGTCGCCGCCGCACGCAGCCGCCAGCGCCCCCGCCACCGCCAACCACCGCGTCCGTCCTGCCAGGCGCACGCCGCCTCCGATCTCGGTCGGGGGATCAACCGAGATTGATCCCGAGTCGGCGCACTCTCTCAGCCCCGGCGCGGCCCCGTCAACCGGCGGCAGGCCGTTTCAGGCGACGGTGCTGATGGTGCCGTCCGCGGTGCCGCCTGCGATGCGGCGCACCCGCCGGTGGCCGTGGTCGACGACATAGAGGTTGCCGTCGCCGTCCATGGCCAGGTGGCCCGGGTTGGAGAGGGTGGCTCGCCGCGCCGGCCCGCCGTCCACGGCCGGCCCGTCGGTGTAGGTGGTGGGGTCTCCGACAACGGTGGTGATCTCGCCGCTGAGGAGGTCGATGCGGCGGATCCGCCCGGGGTTGTGTTCAGCCACGAACAGCGCGCCGCCCCCCGCCACGGCGAGCCCGGTGGGCTGGTCCAGCCCGCTCTCGATGGCCGGGCTGCCGTCGGGCGCGGCGTTGGCCGTGCCGTTCCCGGCCACGGTGGTGATGACACCGTCCGGCGTGACCTTGCGCACTCGGTTGTTGCCGGTGTCGGCGATGTAGAGGTTCCCATCGCTGTCCAGGGCCAGGCCCTGGGGGCCCTGGACCCGAGCCTCGCCGGCCGGCCCGCCGTCGCCCCGGAACCCGGCCGCTCCGCTCTCTCCGACGAGCGTGGACAGCGCTCCGTCCGGGCCCAGCGCCAGCACCCTCACCTCGGTGGCCAGGTACACCGTCCCGTCCGGCCCGACGGTCATGGCCGCCGCCTGCAGGTTGGCGTCAGCGGGTTCGGTGGGCACGCGGTCGAGGGACCCATCCTCGGCCATCCGGAACAAGCTGCCAGAGGCGCCGGCGATGAAGAGGTCGCCGTCGCCGTCGATGGCGAGGGCGTACGGGGCGTCGACGTCCGACTCCGTGGCGGGCCCGCCTGACGCGCCCCCTTCACCCCCGCCGGCCACCGTGGTGACCTGGCCGGCCCGCACCCGGCGTACCACCTCCGGGGAGGCGTCGCCCACGAAGACGGTCCCGTCGGCCGCCACCGCCAGCCCGGCGGCGTCCACCAGGTCGGCTGGTCCCGGCTCGGGGCCCGAAGGCGACGACGGCCAGGCCACCAGCGCCACCAGCAGGGCCACCACGACGCCGAGAGGGACAAGGAGGCGGCGCGGGCCGCGGCCGCCCTTGATCCACGCCCGGGGCGACCGTCGGGGGCCAGCGGTCCGCGGCACGTCGCCGGCGGGCGGTGGACCAGCCAGGAC
>JBOGHQ010000449.1:0-22228 GCA_050744785.1 Acidimicrobiales bacterium
GGTCGGGCCCGACCGGGCGGAGGGGCCCGAGACCCACCCGGCCACCAGCCGGGTCCAGCTGGCCGCCGAGCAGGCCACCTTCGTGGTGGACCCCGCCGTGCGCCCGGCCCGCGCCGATGTGGCCGGCCTAGAGGGCGAGGCGGCCCGCCGGCCGGTGGGGCGCCTGGTGACCGCCGACGGCACCGCGTCCGACCTGGTGCTGTCGGAGCTGGTGGTCGACACGCCCGACGCCGGCGCCCTCGACCGCTTCCTGGCCCGTTGGGGAGGTCAGGTCGTCGACCGCCTCGACGCCGGCACCGCCCTGGTGCGGGTCGGCCCCGGCGCCGTCGACACGTCCCGGCTGGCCGCCGACCTGGAGCGGTTCGAGCCGGTGCACCGGGGCGTCACCCGGGCCAGCGACCAGGCCACCCTCGACCTGCTGGCCGTGCTGGCCAGGGAGACGGCCGAGCACGGGACCCAGGTCGCCCTGAACTGGGTCACCGGCGCCGACGACATCGAAGGCGGGCGCGTGGTGGAGGGCTTCAAGCCCAAGCTCAATGCCTTCGACTGGTCCTTCATCCGGGCCGGCAGCGGCCAGGACACCGGCGTGGGCCCGGCCTGGCAGCTGCTGGAGCACCACGGCGCATTGTCGAACAAGGTGCGCATCATGATCGACGACGGCGGCTTCCACGAGAACCCCGACTTCCCGTCGTGGCGCAGGCTCCGCAAGGCCAACTGGGGGGATGGCCACGAGTTCGTGTTCCACGGGACCAATGTCGCCCTCACCGCCATGGGCCAGCTCGACAACGAGTACGGCACGGCGGGCCCGGCCGGGCCGGTGGGCGAGCTGGTGGCCGTGTCGCACGCCGACGGCATGTGGGACGCCCTCAAGCGGGTGCGGGACATGGTGGAGCAGGAGCGGCCCCACATCCTGAACATGAGCTGGGGCAGCGAGATCACCTTCGCCATGGCCGCCGCCAAGTCCCTCTACGACGGGGCCCTGGAGGACATCGCCGGCGACGGCACCCTGGCCTTCGCCTCGGCCGGCAACCGGGGCATCGACGTGGACTCGGAGGCCTGCATCGGCTCCAGCTGCTGGGAGACCAAGCTCGTCTACCCGTGCGAGAGCACCCACGTCATCTGCGTGGGCGGGCTGGCCCCGGGCTCGCCGTGGAAGGACACCGGGTCCAACTACGGCACCAAGACGGGCAGCCAGACGGTGGAGATCTACGGCCCCTACACCACGGTGGGGCTGGGCAACCCCAAGTACCCGGACACCGTGCTCGTGAGCGGCACCAGCTTCGCCAGCCCCTTCGTGGCCGGCGTGGCGGCCCTGGTGAAGGCGGCCGACCCGGGCCTCGACGCCGGCCAGATCTGGGCCGTCCTGCGGGACACCGCCCACCGCGACGGCGTCGGCTTCGCCGAGGTCGTGAGCGGCCACCGGCGCCGCATCAACGCCCTGGACGCGGCGGCCATGGCCCTGGGCGTGGCGCAGTCGGCGCCCACCGTGTCGATCACCTCGCCGGCCGGCGGTGCCGAGCTGCTGCCCGGCCAGTGGGTCGAGCTGGCCGCCGACGCCGCCGACTTCAAGGGCACCCGCCTGCCGGTGGAGTGGAAGGTGGACGGCGACGTGTACGGCGGCGGCCCGGTGGCGACCCCGATCGGATTGGAGCTGGAGGCGGTGGGCGAGCACCGCATCACGGCCACGGTGGTGGACCTGAACGGGAAGGCGGCGTCCGACGAGGTGGCCGTGCACGTGGTGCGGCCGGCGCCCGAGGTGCGCATCACCAGCCCCGACGGCGGCGACTCGTTCTGGCAGACCTCAAAGATCGCATTGGCCGGGGCGACCGGCGACCCCGCCACCCACTCGCCCCTCCCCCACGACGCGGTGCTGTGGACCGTCCGCAAGGCGGGCGGCGGCCCCAGCCTGTTCACGGCCAAGGGTCACTCGGCCACCATCCCGAGCGGCGCCCTGGCCGCCGGCAGCTACACCGTGGAGTTCACCGGCGACAACGGCGCCACCACGTCGGACACGGCGACGTTCAGCGTCAAGTCCGTTCCCGCCGGCCAGACCCCGCCCACGCCGGTGATCGTCACCCCCGAGGCCGGCACCCTCGCCAGCGTGGAGGGCCACCCCGTCCCCGTCACCCTGAAGGGCATGGCCAGCGACGCCGAGGACGGCATCCTGGCCGGAAGCCACTTCCGCTGGACCGTCACCGGCCCCGACGAGAAGGCGCACGTGGTGTGCCAGGGCTCGTCCGTGCCCGCCGGCGGCAACGGCGGCGGCGTCGTCCTCCCCAAGGACTGCACCACCACCGCCGTCGAGCTCGAGGCCGGCTACGGCCTCCAGACCGGCACCGTCCACTACACCATCGAGCTGCGGGTCTGGGACAGCGCCGGCCTCGACGACGCCGTCGAGGTGGACGTCGCCGTCCAGTACCAGGCCAGCTGACCGAGCCCCACCCCCACTCTGGAGTAAATAAGGTCCGGAATCCGGACCTTATTTACTCCAGACGGGATGCCGGTGGCGTCAGACGGCCAGCTCCAGGCGGACCTGGGCCCGGCGGAGTTGGGCGTCGGCGCCCTCGGCCGCCTCGCCGCCCTCCCGCAGCCGGCGCTCGGCGTCCTCCTGGGAGCGGCGGGCCCGCTCGGGGTCGATCTGGTCGGGCAGCTCGGCCACGTCCGAGAGGATGATGACCCGGCTGTCCTTGACCTCCACGAAGCCCTCGTGGACGGCCGCCTTCAGCACCTCGCCGCCCTCGCGGTGGATGCGGACGGCGCCGATGCCCAGGGCGCCGAGGAAGGGGGCGTGGCCGGTGAGGAATGCGATCTCGCCGGCGGTGGTGCGGCACACCACCATCTCGGCCTCGCCCGAGAAGAGGATCCGCTCGGGGGACACGAGCTCAACCTGGAGGGCCACTTAGGACGAGATCTCCTTGGCCTTGGCCCGGGCCGAGTCGGCGTCGCCCACGTTGAGGAAGGCCTGCTCGGGCAGGTCGTCCAGCTCGCCGTCGACCAGCTGCTCGAAGCTCTCCACCGTCTGCTCCACGGGCACGTAGATGCCCTTGAGCCCGGTGAAGACCTCTCCCACGAAGAAGGGCTGGGACAGGAAGCGCTGGATGCGGCGGGCCCGGGACACGATGACCTTGTCCTCCTCGGCCAGCTCGTCGAGGCCGAGGATGGCGATGATGTCCTGGAGCTCCTTGTAGCGCTGGAGGGTCTTCTTCACCCGCTGGGCCACGTCGTAGTGGCGGTCGCCCACGACCTCCGGGGAGAGGATGGTGGAGCTGGACGACAGCGGGTCCACGGCGGGATAGATGCCCTGGGCGGCGATGTCGCGGGAGAGCTCGGTAGTGGCGTCGAGGTGGGTGAAGGTGGTGAACGGCGCCGGATCGGTGTAGTCGTCGGCGGGCACGTAGACGGCCTGCAGGGAGGTGATGGACCGGCCTCGGGTGGACGTGATGCGCTCCTGCAGCTCGCCCATCTCGTCGGCCAGGGTGGGCTGGTAGCCCACCGCCGAGGGCATCCGGCCCAGCAGGGTGGACACCTCGGAGCCGGCCTGCACGAAGCGGAAGATGTTGTCCACGAAGAGCAGCACGTCCTGCTGGCGCACGTCGCGGAAGTACTCGGCCATGGTGAGGGCCGACAGGGCCACCCGCAGGCGCACGCCGGGGGGCTCGTCCATCTGGCCGTAGACCAGGGCGGCCTTCTCGATGACGCCCGACTCCTGCATCTCCAGCCACAGGTCGGTGCCCTCACGGGTGCGCTCCCCCACCCCGGCGAACACCGACACGCCGCCGTGCTGCTGGGCCACCCGGCTGATCATCTCCAGGATGACCACCGTCTTGCCCACGCCGGCGCCGCCGAACAGGCCGATCTTGCCGCCCTGGGCGTAGGGCTCGAGCAGGTCGACCACCTTGATGCCGGTCTCGAACATCTGCGACTTGGGCTCGAGGTCGGCGAACAGGGGGGCGTCGCGGTGGATCTCCCAGCGGTCCTCGATCTCGCCCAGCTCGCCGGTGTCGAGCTGCTCTCCGATGACGTTGAACACGTGGCCCAGCACCCCGGGCCCCACCGGGACGGTGATGCCCCGGCCGGTGTTGACCACGGCGGTGCCCCGCTTCAGCCCGTCGGTGGGCTTGAGGCAGATGGCCCGCACCCGGGAGTCGCCGATCTGCTGGGCGACCTCGGCCGTGACCTTGGTGGTGGTGCCCTCCAGAGTGATCTCCATCTCCACCGCGGAGTTGATCTCGGGCAGCTCGGAGGGAGGGAACTCCACGTCCACCACGGGGCCGGCCACGGCGACCACGCGCCCGTCGGCCCTCTTCGTCTCGGTGCTCTCGCTGGTCTCGGTGACGGTCATCGCCTCTTGGCTCCTGACGTGCGGTACGGGTCGATCTGGTCGGGCAGCACATCCCGGCTGACCAGCGTGTCGGGCAGGTAGTCGACGCCGCCGGCCCTGGCCTGGCGGAGGGCCTCGGCCCCGCCCACGATCTCCATGATCTCGGTGGTGATGGCGTCCTGGCGGGCCCGGTTCATGACGCGGGACAGCTTGACGATGAGCTCCTCGGCGTTCTCGGTGGCGGACTTCATGGCCCGCTGGCGGGCGGCGTGCTCCGACGCGGCGGCGTCCAGCATGGCCGCGAAGAGGCGGGCCTCGACGTAGCGGGGCAGCAGGCGGGCCAGGATCTGGCCAGGTTCCGGCTCGAACTCGTACACGGCCTGCGGCCCGTCCTGGCCGGCCTCGGCCGCCTCGGTGATGGCCTCGGCGTCGAGGGGCATGAACTGGCGCACGCTGACCCGCTGCGACGACGCCGAGAGGAACTGGGTGTACACCAGCTTCACCAGCTGGACCTCGCCCTCGAGGAAGGGCTCGGTGACGGCCTCGGCCACCTCGCGGGCGTCCTCGTAGGCGGGCTGCTCGCTCATCCCGGAGAACGAGGACGCGATGTCGTAGCCGCGGAAGCGGAAGTACGACTCGGCCTTGCGGCCCAGCAGGATGAGCCGGTACTGGCGGCCCTTGTCGCGCTCATCCCGCAGGTCACGCTCGGTGGCCCGGATGACGTTGGAGTTGTAGGCGCCGGCCAGGCCCCGGTCGGCGGTGATGACCACGTAGGCGACGGTGGACACCTGCTCGGGCTGGTGGAGGAGGGGGTGGCTCAGGTCGGCCCCGCCGGCAGCCAGGCTCCGGATGACCTCGGTGATCTGCTCGCTGTAGGGGCGGGCGGCGGCCACCCGCTGCTGCGCCTTGACGATGCGCGACGCGGCGATCAGCTCCATGGCCTTGGTGATCTTCTTGGTCGACTCGACGCTCTTGATGCGGCGCCGGAGGAGCCTCTCCTTGCCCCCTGCCACTACGTCGACCTCATTGGTTCGCTTCGCTCACTCCATTCGGTCGAGGCAGAGGTCATCAGGCGGCTTCGTCCCCGCTGTCGGCCTCGAAGCGCTCGGCGAAGGCCTTCGCGGCCTTCTCCAGCTCGTCGCCCTCGGGCAGCTTGCCGCTGCTGCGGATGGTCTCCAGCAGGTCGGCGTGGCGGGTGCGGACGTACTCCAGCAGCTCGGACTCGAAGCGGCGCACCGACTCCACCGAGATGGCGTCGAGCAGGCCGTTGGTGCCGGCGTAGATGACGATGACCTGCTCCTCCACCGGCATGGGCGAGTGGAGGGGCTGCTTGAGCAGCTCGGTGAGCCGGTAGCCGCGGTCGAGGTAGCCCTGCGAGGTCTTGTCGAGCTCGGACCCGAAGGTGGCGAAGGCCTCCAGCTCCCGGAACTGGGCCAGGTCGATCTTCATGGTGCCGGCCACCGACTTCATGGCCTTGATCTGGGCCGCGCCGCCCACCCGGGACACCGAGATTCCCACGTTGATGGCGGGCCGGACGCCGGCGTTGAACAGGTCGGCCTCCAGGTAGATCTGGCCGTCGGTGATGGAGATGACGTTGGTGGGGATGTAGGCCGACACGTCGCCGGCCTTGGTCTCGATCACCGGTAGCGCGGTGAGGGACCCGGCGCCGCGGTCGTCGCTGAGCTTGGCGGCCCGCTCCAGAAGCCGGCTGTGCAGGTAGAACACGTCGCCCGGGTAGGCCTCCCGGCCCGGCGGGCGGCGCAGCAGCAGGGCCACCTGGCGGTAGGCCTCGGCCTGCTTCGACAGGTCGTCGTAGACGATCAGGGCGTGCTCGCCGTTCTCCATCCAGTGCTGCCCCATGGCGCAGCCGGCGTAGGGGGCGAGGTACTTGAACGGGGCCGGGTCGTCGGCAGGGGCGTTCACCACCACCGTGTAGTCCAGGGCGCCGTGGCTCTCCAGGGTGGCCACGGTGCGGGCCACGGTGGAGCCCTTCTGCCCGATGGCCACGTAGATGCACTTCACCCCGAGGCCCTTCTGGTTCAGGATCGTGTCGACGGCCACGGAGGTCTTGCCCGTCTTGCGGTCCCCGATGATGAGCTCCCGCTGGCCCCGTCCGATGGGCACCATGGCGTCGATGGCCTTGATGCCGGTCTGGAGGGGCTCGTGCACCGGCTTGCGGCCGGTGATCCCGGGGGCCTGCACCTCCAGGCGGCGGGATTCCTCGGCGTTGATGGGGCCCTTCCCGTCGATGGGCTGCCCCAGGCCGTCGACCACCCGGCCCACCATGGCGTCGCCCACCGGCACCGAGAGGATGCGGCCGGTGGCCCGCACCGATTGGCCCTCCTGGATGTGGGTGGCCTCGCCCAGGATCACCGCGCCGATGGACTCCTCATCCAGGTTGAGGGCCAGGCCCAGCGTGCCGCCCTCGAACTCGAGCAGCTCGTTCACGGCCGCGTCCGGCAGGCCGGAGACGCGGGCGATGCCGTCGCCCACCTCCTCGATGCGCCCCACCTGGGCCGCCGACATGGACGGGGTGAACCCTTCCAGGCGGCGGCGCAGGGCGGCGGCGATGTCGTCGGGGTTGATGGTGAAGCCGCCGCCGTTGCTGCTGGCGGCGGGCTCCTTGCCGGCGGTTTCCTCGCCGCCCGTGTCCGCGGCCGCTTCCTTCTCGTCTGCCATCAGATCGCTTCCTTCAGTTGGTCGAGGCGGTGCCGGACCGAGCCGTCGAAGACGGTGTCGCCGATGCGGGCCAGGACGCCACCGACGATGCTCTCGTCGACGACGGCCTTCACGGTGACGCGCTTGTCGGTGGCCGACGACAGGGCGGCGGCCAGGCGTTCCTGCAGCTGGGCGTCGAGGGGGATGGCGGTGCGGACCTCGGCCACGACCTCCTGGCGCTCGCCGGCGGCCCGCTCCACCAGCTCGTCGACGATGGCGGGCAGGTCCCGGCTGCGGCCGGCGGCCACCACGAAGGACACCAGGGCGGTGGTGAGGGGCGAGGCCTTCCCGCCCAGCAGGTCCTCAACGAGGCCGAGGCGGCGCTCGACGGGGATGCCGGGGTCGGTGAGGGTGGAGCGCAGCTCCTCGTTGGCCTCGAAGGTGCGGGCCACGCGGAACAGCTCGTCCTCGACCCGCTCCAGGGCGTCCTCGGCGCGCGCCACCTCGAACAGGGCGATGGCGTAGGCCTGGACGCGGTCGCTCATGAGCGGCTGGCCCCGTTGGACCCGACCGACTGGATGAAGCCGTCGATCAGGCGCAGGTTGGCCTCCCGGTCGAGGTTGGCCTCCACCACCTTCTCGGCCAGCTCGATGGCCAGGGTGCCGACGCGGCCCTGGAGGTCGGCGGTGGCCCGCTCCATGGCGGCGGTGATCTCCTCACGGGAGCGTTGGCGCAGCTCGGCGACCTCGGACTCGGCCCGCTGCATGAGGTCCCGGCGCAGCTGGTCGGCGGTCTGGCGAGCCTCCTCGATGATGCGGTTGGCCTCGTTGCGGGCGTCGGCCAGCTGGCGCTGGTACTCCTCCAGCACGCCCTGGGCTTCGGTCTTCACCCGCTCGGCATCGTCGAGGTTGTCGCGGATGCGGTTGCTGCGGGCTTCCATCGACTTCTTGATGGCCGGATAGGCGTACTTCCGCATCAGGAAGAGCAGGGCGAAGAACGAGATCGTGCCCCACACGATCTCCGACGGCTCCGGGATGATGGGGCTAGGCGCCTCGTGGCAGTCCTCGGGCTCGTTGCCGCCTTCCTCGAGGAGGTGGATGCACTCCTCAGCCGGGTGGGAGATATCCGGCTCGGCCCCCTCTTCCTGGGCCGCGGCCAGCGCGGGGGCGCCGAGCACCGAGAGCAGGGCCAGGCCGGCGGCGGCGAGGCCCCGGCGGAGGCGCCAGGTCGTGGGGGGCGTCGCCATCAGCCCGAGATGATGAAGGAGAGGACGAACCCGAAGAGGGCGAGGGCCTCGGTGAAGGCGATGCCGAGGAACATGGTGGTGCGCACCATGCCGGCCGCCTCGGGCTGGCGGGCCATGGCGGTGATGGCGTTGCCCACCACAAGGCCGATGCCGATGCCGGGGCCGATGGCCGCCCCGCCGTAGACAATGCCTCGGCCGATGGCCGTGAGGCCGGCGGTGGGGTCCGCCCCGCCCGCCTCCTGGGCCAGCAACAACACGTCCAACACGGTGCCTCCTAGTGCTCGGGATGCATGGCGCCGCCGATGTACACGGCGGCGAGGATGGTGAAGATGAACGCCTGCAGGACTGCGACCAGCACCTCGAAGCCCGTGAGGGCCACGAGAAGGGCGCCCGGGAGGGCCGCACCGACGACTGTCGACTCGAACAGAGCAGTGGCGATGACGGCGAAGCTCACGAGCAGGAGGTGGCCGGCCAGCAGGTTGGCGAAGAGCCGCACCGCGAGGGAAAGAGGCCGGACGAGGACGGTGGACACGAACTCGATGGGGGTGACCAGGATGTAGAGGGCCTTGGGCACCCCGGGCGGGAACAGCATCGACTTGAAGTAGCCGAAGAAACCCTGGCTGCGGATGCCCACGAAGTTGAAGATGAGCCAGACGAGGATGGCCAGCATGGCCGGCACCGCCATGCGGGCGTTCACCGGCATCTGGAGCAGCGGGATGATCCCGAAGATGTTGCAGACGAAGATGAAGCTGAACATGGTGAGCAGGAAGGGCGTGTACTTGAGCCCCTCCGGCCCCATGGTCTGGAGGATGATCCCCTCCTGTACGAACTCCACCACCGACTCGGCCGCGTTCTGCACACCGGTGGGCACCAGGCTGGCCTTCTTGGCCGCGGCCAGGTAGAACGCCGACACCAGGATCACGGCCACGAACATCAACAGCACGACCTTGTTCACGGCGAACGGCTCGCTGCCGAACAGGTCGGGCCATTCGATGAGGTGGCTGACCGGGGGGAACTCGAGGGCGAGGAGGGCCAAGGTCAGCTCCGTGGGGACGGCGGCTTGAGGCCGGGATAGGCGAGGGAGAGCGACACGTGCCGGGTCTCCCACCAGAGGAGCCCCAGCTGGGTGACGAGGATGGTGACGCCGAGAGGCACCAGCTCCACCCACGCCTGGTCCTTCACGGCCCACACCGCCAGGGTGACGAGGGCGACGCGGATGGCGAAGCCGGCGGCGGCGGCGGCGCCGAGCACGGCGAGGGAGCGGCGGGCGGCCCACCGCATGGTGGCCGCCGACACGAGCAGGTTGGCCAGCACCAGCACCAGAGCGACGGCGGCGGACAGCGCGCCGTTCACGCCCCAGCCCACCGCGGCCAGCACGAGCACGACCGGCGCGGCGGGGAGGCCCCGGCGCACCATGTCGGTGGCCATCTCCCACTCCAGCTGGGCCGGTGCCGGGGCGGCGGCGGTGGTCACGACGGGTGCTCGGGCGGGGGCGCGGGGCCAACCTTCCAGGGCAGGTTGGCTTCCTGCTCCTGCATGGCGAGCTCGTAGGCGAAGTACGCCCGCACGAACACCCCGGTCAGGGCGAACACGGCCAGGCCCACGGTCAACAGCGGCCCGGTGCCGAACCAGTCGTCGAGGAAGGCGCCGATGAGGGCGAACAGGCCCGGGATGGCGACGAACTCCACCGCCCGCGTCAGGGTGTCGCCAAACCCGTTGTACAGTGCTCGCTTCTCGCGAAGGTCCAACCGTCAGCCCCTCTTTACCCGCTCCCGGCCAACGTTGGGGCGGCCTTGTGAAGCGGTTCTCAATCTAAGGGGAGGGTGCAAGTACCCGCAAGTTGGGCGACAGACCCAACCCGAAGGGCCCCACGCCTTTACGGGGCCTCCGCCTCCCGCCGCCGCTCGGAAAGGGCGACGACCTCGGCCAGCTTGGTGCTCTCGGCCGCCTGGCGCTCGTCGGCTTCGGCTCGAGCCTCGGCCTCGGCCTCGGCTCGTTGCCGCACGCCGGGGTGGAACAGGGTGTAGAGGGCCACCACCAGGCCGAGGCCGGCAAACGGGATGCCGGCCTGTCCCTCGCCGGTGAAGGTCGGCACCAGCACCAGGCCGGACAGGATCGCCGTCCAGATCCACAGGATCACCACCGAGCGCCGGTGGCCGTGGCCCAGGCGCATGAGGCGGTGGTGCAGGTGCTCCTTGTCGGCCGCCGACACCTTGCTGCGCCGTACGGAACGCCGGACGACGGCGAACACGGTGTCAAGGATGGGCACCCCCAGCACGAACAGCGGGATGACCATCGGGGCGAAGAAGAAGTAGGTCTGGCCGCTGAACTGGTCGGCGGTGCGGCCCCCCACCATCATCGTGGAGCAGGCCATGAGCAGGCCGAGCAGCATCGAGCCGGCGTCGCCCATGATGATGCGGGCCGGGTGGAAGTTGTGGGGCAGGAAGCCCAGGCACACGCCGCAGGCCACCACCGCGATCAGCGGGCCGGCATTCTCGGGCTCGAGCAGGCCGGCGTCGGACAGGCGCTGGCCGTAGATGAAGAAGGCGGCGGCGGCGATGGCCACGATGCCGGCGGCCAGGCCGTCCAGGCCGTCGATGAGGTTGACGGCATTGGCGATGGCGGCCACCCACAGCACGGTGAGGAGGGGCGCCATGTCCGGCGAGATGGACACGATGTCCAGGAACGGGATCCGGAAGTAGAGCATGGTGACACCGAGGAAGGAGAGGAGGCTGCCGGCCAGCACCTGGCCGGCCAGCTTGGCCGGCGCCGACACCTCGCGGACGTCGTCCACCAGGCCGACCAGCAGGATGACGCCGGCGGCCAGCACCACGCCCAGCGGCTCCGACGAGCCTTCGAAGGCCCGGTCGAACTGGCCCATGAGGCTGGCCACACCCATGGCCACCACCACGGCACCGAACATGGCCACCCCGCCGGCGGTGGGTGTCGGCGTGGAGTGAACGTGGCGGTCCCCGGGCATGACCACCGCCCCGAGACGCACGGCGACCCGGCGCACCGCGAAGGTCAGGAGCCAGGTGGTGACGGCGGCGACAAGGAGGACGACGCCGTAGCCGACCACGTCAGCCCTCGGGGTAGGGCGGGAACTTGGAGCAGAGGAGGGCGACGTCCTCCCGGACGGCGGTCAGCTCCGTGGGGTTGTCCCGGCGCCGGAGGGCCCGGCCGATCAAGGCTGCGATCTCGCCCATCTCGCCCTCCGCCATCCCGGCGGTGGTGGTGGCCGCGGTGCCGATGCGCAAACCGCTGGTGACGAACGGTGAGCGAGGGTCGCCGGGAACCTGGTTCTTGTTGAGGGTGATGCCGGCCCGGTCCAGCACCTCCTGGGCCTCCTTGCCGGTGAGGTCGGCGTCGAAGGTGCGCAGGTCCACCAGCATGAGGTGGTTGTCGGTGCCGCCCGAGACGATGCGGAAGCCGTCGCCGGCCAGCGCCTTGGCCAGGGCCTGGGCATTGCGCACGATCTGGGCCGCGTACTCCTTGAACTCGGGCTGGGCCGCCTCCCGGAAGGCCACCGCCTTGGCCGCGATGACATGTTCCAGTGGCCCGCCCTGGAAGCCGGGGAACACCGCCTTGTCGATGGCCTTGGCGTGCTGCTCGGTGGCGAGGATGCAGCCGCCGCGGGGGCCCCGGAGCGTCTTGTGGGTGGTGAGGGTGACCACGTCGGCCACGGGCACCGGGTCCGGGTGGACGCCGCCGGCGATGAGGCCGGCCACGTGGGCGGCGTCGAAGAGGAGCAGTGCGCCCACCTCGTCGGCGATGGCCCGCAGCGGGCCGGGCTCGATGAGGCGGGGGTAGGCGGTGGCGCCGGCCACGATCATCTTGGGGCGGTGCTCGAGGGCCAGGTCCCGGAGCTGGTCGAGGTCGAGCCGCTCGTCGCTCTCGGTGACGCCGTAGGACACGAAGCGGTAGAGGCGGCCGCTGGCGTTCACCGGCGAACCGTGGGTGAGGTGGCCGCCCTGATCGAGGCGCATGCCCAAGACGGTGTCGCCCGGCTCCAGCAGGGCCAGGTAGGCGGCCATGTTGGCGTTGGCGCCCGAGTGGGGCTGGACGTTGGCGTGGTCGGCGCCGAACAGCGCCTTGGCCCGCTCGATGGCGAGGGACTCGGCCTCGTCCACGATGGCGTTGCCGCCGTAGTAGCGCCGGCCGGGGTAGCCCTCGGCGTACTTGTTGGTGAGTACCGACCCCGTGGCCTCCAGCACGGCCCGGGACGTGAAGTTCTCCGAGGCGATGAGCTGGAGCGTGGTGGTCTGGCGTTCGAGCTCCCGATCGATGATCCCGAACAGCTGGGTGTCGCGCCAGGTCATCCCTGGTGCTCGATCTCGGCGATCTGGGCCAGGCGGGCCTGGTGGCGGCCCCCCTCGAAGGGGGTGTCGAGCCACAGGGCCAGGATCTCGTCGGCCAGGGCAGGGGCGACGATCCGGGCCCCGATGGCCAGGACGTTGGCGTCGTTGTGCTCCCTCGACAGGCGGGCCGTGAACAGATCGTTGCAGAGGGCGGCCCGCACGCCGTGGACCTTGTTGGCCGCGATCTGCTCGCCCTGGCCGCTGCCCCCCAGCACGATGCCGCGATCGGCCTTGCCCTCGGCCACGGCCCGCCCCACGCCCGCCATGATGGGCGGGTAGTCGACCGACTCCTCGCTGTGGGTGCCGTGGTCATCGACCTCGTGGCCCAGCTTCTCGAGCGTGCCCACCAGGTGCTGCTTCAGGTGGTACCCGGCGTGGTCGGCCCCGATGGCCACTTTCATGCTCGCTCCCCTCCCGCCCGTGCCCGGGCCCACCCCAGCTCCACCAGCCGGGCCGTCAGAACGTCCAACTCCTCCGCCGTGCGGCGGTACACCGCCCGGCTGCCCCCGATGGGATCGGCGACGTCGTCGTCGGCCGACCATCCCATCATGTCCGCCGTGGTGCGGCCGGCGTGGGCCTTGGCCAGCCACTCGTCGAAGGGCTGGCCCGGGCTGCGCGGCCCCACGACCTCGGCCCGGCGCACCAGCTCCTTCAGGGTGAAGGTGCGGGGCCACAGGTCGGTGCTGATCACGGCCACGTCCCGGACGTGCTCCCGCGCCATGCCCAGCACCAGGTCGGCGCTCCTGGCCATCTCCGGCGTGAGGCGCCGGCTGAGGTGGCCCGAGGTGTCGTAGCCCATGGCGGCCAGGGCGGCCACCCCTTCGGGGGTGGCGGGCGTGTCGTCCCACAGCCGCCCCGCCGAGTGGACGTGGGCCTCCACGCCCAGATCCGCCAGGCGGCGGCGCAGGAAGGCCTCGGCCATGGGCGAGCGGCAGATGTTGCCGGTACACAGCACGAGGATGTCGATGGGGTGGGAGTTTAGGTTCTGTGTTCTCTTCCCCGGCCGGGGACCCCAAACGAGGTCCCGAGCGGGTCGCAGCGAAGCGAACTCGAGACCAGGGGCCCCGGCCTCCTCGCCGAGGTGGGGGCCCCATCCCCACCCGGCGCCGTCGCTGGCGGCTAGTTCGCGGTGGCCACGACCTGGGCCCAGGGGATGCGGCCCTCCCGCAGCAGCTTGGGTTGGGCGCCGGTGCAGTCCACCACGGTGGAGGGGGCGCCCTCGCAGGGGCCGGCGTCGAGCACCACGGCCACCGAATCGCCGAACACGGCCTCCAGCTCGGCGGCGGTGGTG
The DNA here is from genome assembly GCA_050744785.1 of Acidimicrobiales bacterium. Lineage (GTDB taxonomy): Bacteria > Actinomycetota > Acidimicrobiia > Acidimicrobiales > JBOGHQ01. The sequence continues at coordinate 13,875 of JBOGHQ010000449.1, forward strand.
ATGGCGGGTTCGCCGTGAAGGTTGGCGCTGGTGGTGGCGATGGGCCCATGGGCCCGGCACAGGGCCAGTGGCACCGGGTGGGCAGGGCAACGGACGCCCACGGTGGCCTCGTCGGCGCCCAGGTCGGCCTGGAGGTCGGGGCGGCGGGGCAGCACCACGGTCAGGGCCCCCGGCCAGAACCGCTCCATCAGGGCCCGGGCCGTGGCCGGCACGGCGGTGGCCAGGTCGAGGGCCTGCTCCTCGTCGGCCACCAGGACGGGCAGGTCCATCTCCCGTGGGCGGCGCTTGAGCAGGAACAGCCGGTCGGCCCCGCCGGTGGTGAAGGGGTCGGCGCCCAGCCCGTAGACGGTGTCGGTGGGGATGGCCACGACCTGGCCCGACCCGAGCGCCTTCACGGCCAGCCCGACGGCGGGCTCTGGGACCGGGTCGCCGGACGCGGGGACGATGGCCACCGCCTCAGACCCTACCCACGAGCACCCGGGGACGACCGCTGAGGTCGGCCCGCACGTCCACGACCGCGAACCCTGCCTCCTCGGCCAGGACGATGGCCGGCTGCTGCTGGTGCGGGGCGATCTCCACGACGACCGCGCCCGGCCGGGACAGCCAGGCCGGTGCCCCGGCCACGACGGCCCCGATCTGCTCCAGGCCAGTGGGGCCCGCCACCAGCGCCGCCATTGGCTCCCACCTGGCCACCTCGGGGGGCAGGTCGTCGACCTCGTGCTCGGCCACGTAGGGCGGGTTGGACACCACCACGTCGACCTGGCCCTTCAGCGAGGCCGGGAGGGCCTCGAACCACGACCCCTCCGCCAGCCGTACCGATGCGCCGGCCCGGCCCAGGCCGGCCAGGTTGGCCCGGGCCACCGCGAGGGCGTCAGCCGACCGGTCCACGCCCCACACCTCGATGCCGTCCACCTCTCGGGCCAGGGACAGGGCGATGGCGCCCGAGCCGGTGCCCAGGTCGACGGCCAGCGGGGATGGAGGCGACAGCCGGGCCAGCTCGGCCAGCACCACCTCCACCACCGTCTCGGTCTCGGGCCGGGGGATCAGCACGCGGTGGTCGACGAACAGGTCGAGGGCCCGGAAGGCCCAGGCCTCGAGGACGTACTGGAGCGGCTCGCCGGCCCCCCGCCGCGCCACCATGCGGTCGAAGTGGGCCAGGGCCCGCACCGTGGCCGGGTCCTCCAGGTGCAGCACGTGGGCGGCCCCCTCCCAACCGGAGGCCCGCTCCACGATGCGCCGGGCGTCGCTCGCCGACCCCAACCGCTGCGTCGCGTCCGCCAACAACTGGCGCCAGGAGACGGTCACTCGCCGCGGAGCTGGCGGGCCCGCTCGTCGGCGACCAGCGCCTCGGTGAGGTCCTCCAGCTCGCCCATGAGCACCTTGTCGAGCTTGTAGAGGGTGAGCCCGATGCGGTGGTCGGTGACCCGGTTCTCCTTGTAGTTGTAGGTCCGGATCTTCTCGGACCGGCCGCCGCCGCCCACCTGGCTGCGGCGCTGCTCGGACTGCTCGGCCGCCACCCGGTCCTGTTCCGCCTTCAGCAGGCGGGCCCGCAGGACCTGCATGGCCTTGGCCCGGTTCTGTATCTGGCTCTTCTCGTCCTGCATGGCCACCACCATCCCGGTGGGCAGGTGGGTGATGCGTACCGCCGAGTCGGTGGTGTTGACGGACTGCCCGCCCGGCCCGGTGGAGCGGTAGACGTCGATCTTGAGGTCGTTGGGGTCGATGGCGATGTCGACCTCCTCGGCTTCGGGCAGCACGGTGACGGTGGCCGAGGAGGTGTGGATCCGGCCCTGCGACTCGGTGACCGGCACCCGCTGGACGCGGTGGGGACCGCCCTCGTGCTTGATCCGGCTCCAGACGCCGTCGCCTCTGAGCATGAAGCTGACCTCGTTGAACCCACCCTTGTCGGACGGCTGGGCACCGAGCAGCTCGTGGCGCCACCCCATCCGGTCGGCGTTGCGGATGTACATCTCGAAGAGGTCCTTGGCCCACAGGTTGGCCTCCTCGCCCCCCTCGGCGCCGCGGATCTCCACGATCACGTTCTTGTCGTCGTTGGGGTCGCGCGGGAGCAGCAGGACCTTGAGCTCCTCATCCAGGGCGGCGATGGTGGCCTCCAGGCTCTCGACCTCGGCCACGAGGAGGGCCCGGTCCTCGCCCGACGCCTCCTGGAGCATCTCCCGCCCCGCGGCGAGGTTCTCCTCGGCCTGGCGGTAGCGCCGATAGGCGTTCACCACCGGCTCCAGCTCCTTGAGCCGGCGCCCCGTCTCCCGCAGGGCGCGCTGGTCGGACAGGACGGCCGGGTCGTTCATGCGCTCGGCGACCTGGGCGTACTCCTCCTCCAGACCGGCCAGTCGTTCCAGCACCCGTCAAGGGTACTGGCCGTCGGTCCGCCCTCTACCTGCTGAAGTGCCGGCGGGACAGGGCGGTGCGGACCCGGGACACCAGGTCGCGCGGCGCGAAGGGCTTGACGATGTAGTCGTCGGCGCCGGCCGAGAAGGCGGCCGCCTTGTCGGCCGCGGTGTCGTGGGTCGTGAGCATCACCACGGTGCAGCCGGCCGTGGCCGGGTCGGCGCGCAGCAGCCGGCACACCTCGATGCCGCTCATGCCCGGCATCCCGACGTCGAGCACGATCGCGCTCGGCGCCAACGTGCGGGCCATGGCGATGGCGGCGGCGCCGTCCTCGGCCTCCTCCACCTCGAACCCGGCCGCGGTGAGGCTCATGCGGGCCAACTGGCGGATGTCGGCGGCGTCGTCGGCCACGAGGACGGACTCCATGCCCGAGCCCACCGAGCCTGCCTCCCGGCCGCCGAGACGCTGGCCGGCAGCGTCGGCCGCCAGCAGGTCGGTGACGGCCCCGGGCGGCATGGGCCGGGCCAGGAGATAGCCCTGGGCCAGCTCGCAGCCGAGGGCCCGCAGCTTGTGGAGCTGCTCCTCGGTCTCCACGCCCTCGGCCACCACGTCCCGGTCCAGGGCATGGGCCAGGCTGATGACGGCGGCCACGATGGCGGTGTCCTCCGGATCGGTGGCCAGGCCGTCCACGAAGGACCGGTCGATCTTCACCTCGTCCAGCGGGAGGCGCCGGAGATAGGCCAGCGACGAGTAGCCGGTGCCGAAGTCGTCGATGGAGATGGTGAGGCCCAGTTCCTTCAGCTCGCCGAGGATCGAGACGGCGGCGTCGACGTCGTCCATCACGGTGGACTCGGTGACCTCGAGGCAGACGCCGGCCGGGTCGATGCCGCTGCCGGCGATGGCGCCCCGCACCACGTCGACCAGCCCGGCCCGGAACTGGCGGGCCGAGGCGTTCACGGCCACGCTGAGGGGCGTCCCCCGCGGGAACGCCTGCTGCCAGGACGCGCATTGCCGGCAGGCCGCTTCCAGGGCCCAGGTCCCGATGGGGATGATGAGGCCACTGTTCTCCGCCACGGCGATGAACTCGCCCGGAGCCACCGGGCCGAGCTCGGGATGGTCCCAGCGCAGCAGGGCCTCGAGGCCCACGATGCGGTCGGTGGCCAGAGCCACCTTGGGCTGGTAGACGAGGTGGAACTGGCCCGTGTCGAGAGCAACCCGCAGGGCGTCCACCATCGAGTCGGCGTCGTCGGCGGTCATGGCGGCCGTGCCGTTGGCGGCCGGCACCCGCCGGGCGCTCATGAGCAGCGCACCGTCGAGGGCGGTGTCGCCGGCCAGGCAGGTCACCGTCACCACCGTCTCCAGCCACGCCTGCTGCGAGGCCAGGCGGACACGGATGGGACCGGCCCGACCGCCACCGGCGGCGCACACGGCCATGGCGTGGCGCACCGGCGCGTGGTCGCCGCGGTGCAGGAGGCCGAAGACGCTGGCCCGGGCGTGGGGGAGCCCGTCGTCGTCAACGGCGCGCGCGAACGACGGGCTGACGGCGCGCACCGTGCCGTCGGCAGCCAGGATCGCGACCAGGTGGCTCTGACCCGAGGTCACCACCCCCGGGGGGCCCGGCGGTGGACCGCCGACCGACCGCTGGACCAGCCGTCGTCCCGACCGGATCATCTGGCCGCGCTCCCGTCTCCGTCCAAGAACGTCGCCCGGAGGGCAGCCACTGCGTCGTCGAACAGCGTGGCCACCTCGTCCACCAGAACCGGTGCCCGAGCCAGGTCGCCCGCCCTGGCCTGGGTCTCGAGCCGCCGGCACCGGTCGGCAACCCGGCTGGCGCCGAAGGTGGCGCTGCTGCCGGCCAGGCTGTGGGCCAGCCGCTCGGCCCCGGCCGCGTCGCCGCCCGACACCGCGATCCGGAGGTCGGCCAGGCGCGCCGCACCTTCCTTCATGAACGTGGAGACGGCGTCGCGGACCCCACTCCCGCCGTCGCCGTCGCCGGCCAGGTCGCGCAGGGCGGCCACTGTGGACTCGTCGAGGACCTCGGGCGCCGTCGGGCCGGCGACGGGCGGGGCGACCGGCGGGCCGTCAGGGCCGGCGCCGTCGATGACGGCCAGCAGGCGGGGGATGTCGAAGGGCTTGGTGAGGTAGTCGGTGGCGCCGTCGGCCAGAAGTCGCTCGACCTGCCCCGGCGTTGCGTCGGCGCTGAGCACGACGACGGGGGTTCCGGCCGTCCCGGGATCGGCCAAGAGCCGGCGCAGGACCTCCTCGCCGGAGATGTCGGGGAGGTGGAGGTCGAGCAGTACCAGCGACGGCCGGTGCTGGCGAGCCAGGTCCAGGGCAAGGCTGCCCTGCATGGCGACCAGCAGCTGGACCTCCGGGCGCCGGCCCATCACCCGCTCCACCAGCTTCACGTTGGACAGGTTGTCCTCGACATAGAGCACGGTGCGCGACGGGGTGGCCGGCGACGGGGTAGGCGCCGGGCGGGCGACCGGAGCGGGCCGGCCAGCCGGCTCCTCGGCCGGCGCCTCCACCACCGGGAGCTCGACCCAGAACGAGCTGCCCACGCCCACCTCGCTCTCGACGCCGACCGTCCCGCCCATGGCCTCCACCAGCTGCTTGGCGAGGGAGAGACCGAGGCCCGTGCCCTCCACCCCGCTCCGCTCCGCGCCCAGCCGCTCGAAAGGCTGAAAGAGACGGGTCAGGTTGGACTGGGCCACGCCGATGCCGGTGTCGGCGACGACCAGCCGCAACCGGTCCCCCTCGGCCGGCTGGCACGACACCGAGACCTGGCCCCGTTCGCGGTTGTACTTCACGCCGTTGACCAGGAGGTTGACCATGATCTGCCGGAGGCGCTGGCGATCGGCGCGGACGTGGTCCTCATGGCCGGTGTGCCGCTCCTCCACGAGGCGCACCCCCCGGGCTGTAGCGAGGGGCCCGACCATCCCGATGGCCTCGGCCACCACCTCGGCGACACACACCGGCTCGAGGGACAGCCGTAGCTGCCCACTCTCGACCCGGGAGATGTCCAGCACCTCGTCGATGAGCTCGAGCAGGTGGGCGCCGGCCCGGACGATCTGGTCGGCGCTCTCCCGCTGCTGCGGTCCCAGCTCGTCCAGCTGGAGGAGCTGGCCGAAGCCCAGGACCGCGTTCAGCGGCGTTCGCAACTCGTGGCTCATCCGGGACAGGAACTGGGTCTTGGCCCGGTTGGCCTGGTCGGCTGCCTCCAGGGCCGCCTCCAGGGCGGCCTCGGCCTGGCGCCGCTCGGTGACGTCGTCGCTGATCCCGAGGAGGTAGCGAGCCGAGCCGTCCGGGCCGAGGATCGGGATCTTCCTGGTGTGGAGGACCCGCTCCCCCTTCTCCCGGGTCTGGATGGGCTCGGCCGGGATGTCGAGCATTGTCCCGCTCTCCAGCACCTTGCGGTCCTTGGCCACGAAGAAGTCGGCCTCCTCGGCCGGGAAGAAGTCGTAGTCGTTGCGGCCCACCAGGTCGTCACGGCTGTAGCCGAGCAGCTCCTCGCCGGCCCGGTTGAACCGCACGAAGCGGAGATCCACCGCCTCCTTGACGAAGACCATGTTGGGGATGTTCTCGATCACCGAGTCGAGGAAGGCACCGGAACGCTGCAGCTCCTCCTCGGCCGCCGCCCGCCGGCCCAGCGAACGGTGCAGCAACCACAGCCCGGCCGCCATCACGAGGGCCAGCACCCCGGCCAGCCCGAGGATGGCGGCCCGGAGCGGGCCGAGCTCTTCGAGCGCCAACGACGATGGCAGGTCGGCCACCAGCGCCCAGCCCAGGCCGCCGACCGGGGCATGGGCCGACACCACGCTGTCACCGTCCCGGTCGAGCCGGGCCGTCCCCGACCGTCCCGCCAGCGCGGCCGCCACACCGGCGTCGCCACGGAGTGACACCAGCTCGGTCGGCGCCGTCCCGGGCGATGCGACCACCGTCCCGCGCTGGTCGGTGACGGTGAGGTGAAGGCGCTGGGCGCTGGCAAAGCCGTCCACGAACCGCTGGAGGCTGGCGATGCGGTAGCCGGCGACCAGCACCCCGTCGAGCGGGCCACCGGGCGGGCCGGCCCGGACGGGGGCGGCGGCGGCCACCACCAGCCCCTGGCCGGCGACCGCCCCCTCGAACACCTCCGAGACGTACGACTGGCCGGTGGCCTGCACGCCCCGGTACCAGTCGCGGTGGCTGAAGTCACGGCCGACCACGTCCGGAGAGACGGGCAGGACGTCGGCCACGACGCCCCGGCTGTCGGCGAAGGCGGCCGCTGAGATGCCGGCCCGGGCCTCGAGCAGCGCGCCCAGCTGGAAGCGCAGGTGGTCCCTGTCGACGGCGGCGGCGTCACCGCCCCTGACCGCGGCCTGCAGCGAGGGACGGTTGGCAAAGGCCGCGACCACGTCGACCAGGCCCCGCAACTCCTGTTCGACGGCAACCGCGCTCGCCGCCGCGGCCGACGACACCTGGTCCTCGGCCTGGTCCCGGGCCGCCTCGCCCGCCAGGCGCAACGCCGCCACGACCAGCACGCCCAGTGACCCGAGGCTGACCACGGCCAGCCCCACGACCAGGCCCCGGCGCCGCCGGCGGGGCCGGGCCCGGCCGTCGCCGTCCATGCCGATCGAAGGGCTCGACCGCCGTCGGGGATCCGCCTGCACTCCCGCAATCCTGACACCTCTTCCGGTCAAGCGAAACAGGCGAACCCGTCAAGAGCCCCTGGGCACCAGGACCTTCCAGGCCGGCGCCCTTGTGTCCATCGCCGTGATGTTCACCCCAAAGAGGGCCGTGGTTGTTGCGCCGGCAGGCGGGCGGCGACGCTCAGGGTCAGAGCAGGCGCCAGTCGCCGGCCACGGTGTCGACCTCGGCCGGCTCGGCCAGGGCGGCGGCCAGGAAGCGGGTCACGGGGTGGTCGTCAGCCTCGGGCAGCACCAGCAGGAGGCGGGCCTCCCGGCCGTCGGCCAGGCGGGCGTCTGCCGCGGCGGGGACGAGGTCCACGTCGATCCCGGTGGAGCACACGGCCAGGAGGGGCCGGCCCTCGCTGTCGATCCCGGCGGCCGGCGCCGGAGCGGGCGTGCGCAGGTCGGGCCGGGGTACCGGTGAGGACACCGGCACCAGGCGTCGGGCGCCCACCAGGTCCGGGCGGCGCACCAGCACGGCCCGCAGCCAGCGCTCGGCGCACAGCCGGTTGACCTGGTGCTCGGGGGCGCCGGGCCGGCGCAGCTCGGCGACGGCCGCCACCGCTGCGCTGAGGGCCTCGGCCGTGGGGCGATCGCCGTGCACCAGGCGCTGGGCCTCCCGGTCGAAGGCGCCCACGCCGACCTCCAGGCGGGCGTGGCCGCCCTCTTCCACCACCCGCGCCACCTCCAGGCCCAGCACCTCGCCCCGCAGCACGCCGTGCTCCACCACCGCCTCGGCCCCGGCCGCCTCGATCACGGGGCGGAAGGCGGCCACCGCCGCACCCAGGGCCGGCGGCTCCGGCGCGAGCGGAACGGGGGCGGCCGGCTCCAGATCCCGACCGTCGACCCGCCACACGGTGGGCGGGTGGGCGAAGGTGGCCGCCCGGCGGGCCAGCTCGCCGGAGCCGGCCTGGGCAAGGAGGTGCAGCTCCTCCACGCCGGCCTGCCGGGCCCAGGCCAGGGTGCCGCCCAGGGCCCGCTCGGGCCGCTCCTCCACCAGCACCCATCCGGCGCCGCCCCGGCGCGCCGCGGCCCCGCCCGGGAAGGGGGCAGTGTCCAGCTCTCCTCCCGGCCACCGGCCACCCACCAGGGACCGGAGCTTCAGCTGGAGGAGCGACTGCCGCTGGGCCGTCTCCAGCGGGGGGGCTACTTCTTGCCGGGCCGGCGCCCGTAGCGGCGCTCGAAGCGCTCCACCCGGCCGCCGGTGTCCACCAGCTTCTGCTTGCCGGTGTAGAAGGGATGGCACTCGTTGCACAGCTCGCTGCGCAGGTCGGCCTTGGTGGACCGGGTGGTGAAGGTGTTCCCGCAGGAGCACCTCACGCTGGTCTCGACGTACTC
>JBOGHQ010000450.1:0-2401 GCA_050744785.1 Acidimicrobiales bacterium
CCGGCGGCACCCGATGGTTCGGTCATGGTGCTGGCTGGGCCCCTCAGCCTCGATCCCGATGACCCAGACATCTGGGTCCGGTTGCATCGGGGCGACGAGGAGTTCGGCGGCGTCCGGGGCCCGCTCAACTCACCCCGGGCCCTTCGACCGAACCAGCCGAACTGCTGAAAACCTGTGCAGTTCACTTGACAGGCGAACGCGTGTTCGCTACAATGACCGCAGCGCTCGAGGTGCCGGCGCCGACGGCCCTCCTCTTCTGACCCCTGCTGCGTGGCGAAGGAGGAGGTGCCATGTCCGGTCTGCTGGAGCGCTGTGCCACGCGGGATGACGAGCTGGCCCGCCTCGAGGTGGAGCTGCTGTCGGGCGCCGACTGCGCGGTCCTGACCGAGGGATTGGCCCGGGCCGAAGAAGGTCCTCGCCGCCACCCGGGCGGCGGTTGTCGGCCACCGACAAGGCCCTCTGCGAGGGGCGGTTGTCGCTGGCCCAGGCGGGCGAGATCGTGGCCGCCGAGGCCGACTGTCCCGGCTCCGAGGCCGACCTGGTGGAGGTGGCGGCCGCTTGGGCGGCGGCTTCGGCGGCCGGCGCTGTCGGGGGCGGCGGTGCCGGAGGCGGCGGGCCTGGCCTGCCGCGACCCTCAACCCCACGTCCCAGTTCCCGCCCGGGCATCCGAGCCGGTGAGACCGGCGGTGCTCGATGATCCTTGACAACTGAATAGTTCTCGTGCCGTCGACGCCGGGAGGCGCGCCGCGCCGGATGGAGTCGGCCCGGCGCGGCGCAGCGGCCCGATGCGCGTGGCCCACAGTCGAGTGCTCTCGATCAGGGGCGTCAGGCCGTGGGGGCGAAGCCCTGGCGAATGGTGTTCTCGGTCACCACGCGCGGGTCCACGAACTGGAGGAGGTAATCCGGTCCGCCTGCCTTGGAGCCCACGCCCGATAGCCCGTAGCCGCCGAAGGGCTGGCGGCCCACCACGGCGCCGGTGATGCCGCGGTTGACGTAGACGTTGCCGGCCCGCAGCTCCTCGGCGGCCAGGCGCACGTTGACCGGCGAGCGGGAGAAGACGCCGGCGGTCAGGGCGAAGGTGGTGTCGTTGGCGATGGCGATGGCGTGCTCGAAGTCCCGGGCCCGGAAGACGGTGAGCACGGGGCCGAAGATCTCGTCGCGGGCCAGCCAGGAGTCGGTGGCGACGTCGGCCACGACGGTGGGGCCGACGAAGTAGCCCTTGGCCGGTACGTCGTCACGGGCCAGGAGCACGGTGCCGTCGTCCGCGGCCCGGTCCACGACGCCCTGCACCCGCTTCCAGGCTTCGGCATCGATCAGGGGCCCCACCTTCACCGGCATGGCGCGGGGGTGGCCGATGGGCAGCTCCCGGGTGTGCCCGAGGAGGCGCGCCACCGTCTCGTCGTACACGGCGTCCACCACCACCAGACGGGAGGCGGCCGAGCACTTCTGGCCGGCGTAGCCGAACGCCGATGCGGCCACGGCGGGGACGGCCTGGTCGAGGTCGGCGTCGCCGTCCACCACCAGAGCGTTCTTGCCGCCCAGCTCGGCCACCACCCGCTTCACGTGCTGGGTGCCGGAGGAGTCCGCCGCGGCCCGGTTGATGCGCAGGCCGACGTCCTTGGAGCCGGTGAAGGCCACGAAGGCCACCGCCGGGTGCTCCACCAGGTAGGCGCCGACCTCTTCCCCCACGCCGGGCAGGAAGGCGAGGACCCCTGGCGGCAGGCCGGCCGCCTCCAGCGCCTCCACCAGGCGGTAGGCGATGGCAGGTGTCTGCTCGGCCGGCTTGAACAGCACCGCGTTGCCGGCCACCAGTGAGGCAGTCACCATCCCGGTGGGGATGGCCAGCGGGAAGTTCCACGGGGCGATCACCACGCCGATGCCCTTGCCCTGGTAGCGGAGGACGTTGGCTTCGCCCGGTGGCGAGTCCACCGGGCCGCCCTGGTCAAGGCGGAACATCTCCCGGCCGTAGTACTCGCAGAAGTCGATAGCCTCGCACACGTCCCCGTCGGCCTCGGCCCACGGCTTGCCCGCCTCGAACACCTCGAGGGCGGCAAGCTCGTGGCGGCGGGCCCGCAGCCACTCGGCGGCCCGGAACAGCACCGCCGACCGTTCCCGCACCGGTGTCCGTCGCCACTCCTCCCATGCCCGCTCGGCGGCGGTCACGGCCGCGTCGGCCTCGGCCGGACCACACGAGGCCGACGTGGCCACCACTGTCTCGGGGTCGGCCGGGTCGGAGGAGGCGATGGTGCGGGCGGTGCGCACGCGCTGTCCGTCGATGACGGCGGGTACGTCCTTGCCGAACCCGCCAGGGGCGGCGTCGACCTGCGCGGCGACGGCGGCCCGCACATCGAGCCGGCGCCACTCGGCGGGCGGCTCGTGGTGGTAGGGACCGGGGTCGGAC
>JBOGHQ010000451.1:0-2755 GCA_050744785.1 Acidimicrobiales bacterium
CCGCCGAACTGGGCGCGCTCGTAGCCCGCCCGGCGCTGGACCGCCTGGCCGCTGAGGCGCCCCCCATGCCCGACCCGTGGCCGGCGACCGCCCGCTCCGGGCTGATCTCGCTGCTGGGGACCGGCAAGGCGGCCCTGCCGGTGCTGGAGACCCTCGACCAGCACGGCCTGCTCTCCCGCATCCTGCCGGAGTGGGAGCCCGTGCGGAGCCAACCGCAGCGCAACGCCTACCACCGCTTCACCGTGGACCGGCACCTGTGCGAGGCGGCCGCCAACGCGGCCGCCCTCACCCGGCGCGTGGCCCGTCCCGACCTGCTGCTGGTGGGGGCCTGGCTCCACGACATCGGCAAGGGCTGGCCCGGTGACCACACCAAGGCCGGCATGGAGGTGGTGGCCCGCGTCGCCCCCCGCATGGGGTTCCCGCCCGACGACGTGGACGCCCTCGTCCACCTGGTGCGGGACCACCTCCTGCTCGCCGACGTGGCCACCCGCCGGGACCTGGACGAGCCGGCCACCGTGGAGGCGGTTGCCGCCGCGGTCGGCGACCGGGACGCCCTCGAGCTGCTGGCTGCCCTCACCGAGGCCGACAGCCTGGCCACCGGGCCGGCCGCGTGGGGCCCGTGGAAGGCGGGCCTGGTGGAGGACCTGGTGGTCCGCACTGCCCGCCGGCTGGCCGGGCACCGCCCGCCCGCCCCCGACCCGACACTGCCATCGACCCTCCAGGACCGGCTGGCGGAGCGGCGCCTGTTCGTGGAGGCGGAGGACGGCACCGTCACCGTGGTCGCGCCGGACCGCCCCGGGCTGTTCTCGCGAGTGGCGGGTGCCTTGGCCGTGCACGGCCTCGACGTGCGCTCGGCCTCCGCCACGGGCCAGGACGGCATGGCCGTCGAGATCTTCGAGGTGGAGCCGGCCTTCGGCACTGCACCGAACTGGGACCGGGTGGCAGCCGACGTGGAGCGGGCCGTGACCGGCCGTCTCTCGCTCGAATCCCGGCTGGCCGAGAGGGCCCGCACCTACGCCGGGCTGCGGCGGGCTGCCGCAGCGCGCCCGCCCGAGGCGCGGGTCCTGTTCGACGACGACGCCTCGCCCACCGCCACCGTGGTGGAGGTGCGCGCCCCCGACGGGGTGGGGGTGCTCTACCGCATCACCCGCGCCCTGGCCGACTGCGACCTCGACGTGCGCACCGCCAAGGTGTCCACCCTCGGCCACGAGGTGGTGGACGCCTTCTACGTCACCGATGGGGCAGGGGCCAAGCTCAGCGACGACGGGCACCGCCGGGAGGTGGAACGGGCCGTCCTGGCCGAGCTGGACCGCCTGCCGTGACCGGCTGACCTGGGCGGAGCGGACGGCCTAGCCTCGCTGGCGTGAGCGATGGCCTCGGGCCGGCGTCGTCCGCCGACCTGGTGCGGTGGAGCGAGACCCTGTCGGCCGTGGCCCGCACCGCCCTCGGATTCACCGAGAGCCTCTACGAGCGCGAGCGGTTCGAGGAGGTGCTCAAGGTGGCGGCCGACATGCGGGCCTCGGCCGGCCACCCCCTCGGGGCCGAGGAGCTGGCCCTCGAGTGGATGAAGGCGGTGGGCGAGGGGGTGAGCGGCTACGTCACCCCCAAGGTGGCCGTCGGCGCGGTGGTGGGCAACGACCGGGGCGAGTTGCTGCTGGTGCGGCGGGCCGACTCCGGGATCTGGCTCTACCCCACCGGATGGGCCGACGTCGGGTACTCGGCATCGGAGGTCGCCGTCAAGGAGGTGCGGGAGGAGACCGGGATCGACATCGAGCCGGTCCGGCTCATCGCCGTGCTGGACGGCCTCCGGCTCGGCTTCACCCGCATCCCGCTCTACTCGCTGGTGTTCCACTGCCGGGCCCTGGGCGGCTCGCTGGCAGCCCACCCGCTCGAGTGCCTGGACGTGGGCTGGTTCGCCCGGGACGCCCTGCCCGCACCGCTGGCCGGAGTGGACCGCTGGGGCGACACCGCCTTCGCCGCCATCCGGGGGGAGCCGGTCGACGTCATCTTCGACCCGCCCCGGCCGCCGGCCGAGCCCTCAGCTCCCTGAGCCTGCGTCCAGCTGGCCGAGGAGGGCGGCGACCACGGACACCTTCCCGCCGCTGCGCTCCCAGGCGTCGCCCACCGAGCGGTGGTCGGCCAGACCGGCCGCGTCGGGCGCGATGCCGAGCGCCTCGGCGGCAGCGGCCCGGAGCAGGGCCGGCTCCGTCTCGCCGCCGTAGGCCGGGAAGGCCTCCAATCCGTCCCAGAGTGCCGCCGCCGCCGCGGGCGGGGGCTCGTCCCGGCCCAGCGCCAGGGCGACCTGGGAGAACAGGTCGTCGGTCTCCACGCCGGGCGGGCGGTGGAAGCCGGCCACCGGGTGGAGGCGCCACTCAAGGGTGAGGCCGCCCGGGCCGTCGTCCCGGAGCCACACCTGCGAACCGTTGACGTAGGCGTCGACGGGCTCACCGAACCGCTCGTCGAGGGCCACCACCAGGTCGTCGGAGACCAGCCAGACGCAGGTGGGTACCAGCCGCGAGCGGGCCATGGTGCGCCAGGGTAGGGCGTCGCAGCCTGGGAACATGGAGCGTGCGCCGCCTTCCCGCCCTCCTCGTCGCCGCCCTTCTGGCCGCCGCCTGTGCCAGCTCCGACGACGCCGACCCCGCCGCCGCGCCGGCGTCGAGCTCCACCTCGTCCAGTTCCAGGAACACGACGTCGCCCTCGACGTCGGCGCCGCCCACCACGGCCAGCACGACGGCCCCGCCCGGCTCCACCA
>JBOGHQ010000452.1:0-4931 GCA_050744785.1 Acidimicrobiales bacterium
GCCCTCGCTGTCCTCCCCACCCATCTCGCCCCCATCCACACGTCCGCCTGCGCCGCCCCGCTGGGGGGCCGGACGTGAACCGGATCACCGACATCCCGACACACCAAGGAGAACCTCCCCACATGCACCCCACCAGCACGCGACGGCGGATCGCTGCCTTGGCCCTCGCCGCTGCCACGTCAGTGACTGTGCTCACTGCCTCACCCCCGGCCCGGGCCCAGACGGTCGGCCAGCTACGGGTGGGGGAGAACTACCGCCTCGGCGAGATGCCCGCCAGCAGGGTCCGGGACAGGCCGGGTGTGGTCGCCAAGCCCACCGACCGCAGCCGCCTCGTCCACGTCCAGAAGGACACCCTCGCCCAGGACTGCCTGGCGTACTACAGCACCGACGCCGGGACCACCTGGACCGGCAAGGTGCTCACGCCGCCGGCGCCGTTCCCGCCGCCCGGCAGCCCGGTCACGCTGCCGTCGTGCCCGAACTACGACGGCACGGTGGAGTGGGGCAGCGGGAACAACGTCTACACGGCCATCTCGCTCGCGTCGGAGGTCGGCGGGAACAACTCCGTCATCGTCTACCGCTCTACTGATGCGGGGGTGAACTGGACGCCGCTGGTGGCTACGCCGCTCAACGTGAGCGCTGGCGCACCGAAGATCGGCGTGCACAGGGGCGAGGGAGCGGGTGGCACTGATCGCCTCTGGGTGGCAACCATCATCTCCAACCGCATCCGGGTGGTCGCCTCCAACAACGCCGGCGACACGTGGACGGCGCCGGTGGACATCACAGGCCTCCCGGCCAACGTCACCACGAGCCCCACGAGGACCCAGAACCCGGCCGAGCTCACCGAGCCGATCATTATGCCCAATGGCTGGGTCGCGGTCGGCTACCGGGTCCCCGACCCGACCATCCAGGGCCAGACCGCGCCGGTCGAGAGCACCCTCGTGGTGGCCAGGACGCCCTCGGTGTTCCCGCCGCCGGCCACCGGTGCCGGGTGGACGAAGTCGAATGTCACCAGGATGCGGGGTTACATCGACCAGTCCGGCGCCCGCTTCAACGGCTCCAACTTCCCGGAGATGGACACCGACCCCACCACCCCGATCCTCTACATCGTGTACATGGAGGGCCCGCCGCCGGGTGGCCGCCAGGACCACTTCATCCACCCCGACGTGGACGCCATGTTCGTCCGCTCCACCGACGGCGGCGCCACCTGGTCCGCCCCCAAGCGCATCAACGACGACCCACCGGGCTCGGGGGCGCCCGCCACCGGCCCGGCCCAGCGCCACCCCACCGTAAAGGTGGCGCCCAACCGGCGTATCGACGTGATGTGGCAGGACCGGCGCCACGGCTACCGCTCCCCCACCCACTCCCACCTCGGCAACGGCGAGGCCCGGATGGGCGACACCTACTACACCTACTCGGTGGACCAGGGCGGCACCTTCTCGCCGAACCGCCGGATCAGCGACAAGTCGCAGAACCTCGACGTCGGCTACGACCACTACGGGCAGGTCTACTGGAGCTGGGGCCCGGCCCTGGCCCACCTTTCCAACGACGAGGTCCTGTTCGCCTGGCAGGACTCGCGCGAGGGCAACTTCGACGTGGAGAACGGCGACATCTACCTGGCCAAGCTGAACCTCCAAGCTCCGGACACCATCCCGGTGCAGCGGTTCCCGCAGGTGAGCCCGTCCAGCCTCTCGGTCCACCTGGGCCGCTACGCCTACCAGGGCGGTCCCCAGGCAGTGCTGAACGTCGGCTTCTCCAACCGGCCCATCAGCCGCCCGGTCATCGTGAACGAGGGTGACGCCACCAGCGCCCTGGCCGGCTCCGTGCTGTCCCGTGCCTTCCTCGCCCCCGTGCTGGCCACCAACGCCAGCGGGCTCAACGCCGAGCTCCGGGCCGAGGTCCAAAGGATGTCGCCCCTCGGCGCCTACGTCATCGGTGGCGAGGGAGCCCTGGCTCCGAAGGTGGTCTCCGACCTCGTCGCCGCCGGCGTGCCGGAGGACGAGATCGAGCGCATCGCCGGGGCCTCGCCGGCGGAAACGGCCAGGGCCATCGCCCTCGAGATGGACCGGCGGTCCGCAGCCCAGAAGACGGCCGGTGTGCCGGCCTTCGACGCGGCCGTGATCGTCAACCCGGCAGCGATCTCACAGGGGGCTGCGGCCGCCGCCATGGCTGCCTCGCTCCGCCTGCCGGTGCTGTTCACCGAGAGCGGCGGCGTGCCCGCCGCCACCAGGGAGGCCCTGGCCGCCCTCAACATCACCACCACGTTGGTGATCGGCAACTCGTCGGTGGTCTCCGACGCGGCTGCGGCGTCCCTGCCGGGCGCCAAGCGCCTGGGTGGCAACGATACCTTCGCCGTGTCGAAGGCCATCGTGGCCGAGTCGGTGGCGCGGCGGATGCCGACCAACATCGTGTACGTGGCTGCCGACGGGCAGCCCATGGATGCCAGCCTGCTGGGCGCGGCCATCGCCCGTGTCAACGGCCTGCTGCTCGTCACGCCCGGCGCCGACGTGGCGGCGGCCAACCAGGGCCTCTCGGACCTGGGCATCCGCACAGGGGTGGACCGCATCGTCGTCGCCCAGTCCGTCCCGCAGCTGGCCGGCCCCGGCTACCGCCTGGTCGCCCAGGACGGCGGGATCTTCGCCTTCGGAGGGGCTGGGTTCTTCGGCTCCACCGGCGCCATACGGCTGGCCCAGCCCGTGGTGGGCATGGCCAACACGCCGTCCAACGTGGGCTACTGGCTCGTGGCCGGGGACGGCGGCATCTTCGCCTTCGGCGACGCCCAGTTCTACGGCTCCACCGGCGCCATGCGGTTGGCTCAGCCCGTGGTGGGCATGGCGCCCACCCCGTCCGGCAAGGGCTACTGGTTGGTGGCGAGGGACGGCGGCATCTTCGCCTTCGGCGACGCCCAGTTCTACGGCTCCACCGGCGGCATGCGCCTGGCTCAACCCATCGTGGGCATGGCTCGGACGCCGTCCGGCAGGGGCTACTGGCTGGTGGCCGCCGACGGCGGGGTGTTCGCCTTCGGTGATGCCGTCTTCCGCGGCTCCACCGGCGGCACGCGCCTGGCCCAGCCCGTGGTGGGCATGGCGTCCACGCCCTCGGGCAACGGCTACTGGCTGGTCGCCAGGGACGGCGGCATCTTCGCCTTCGGTGACGCCACCTTCCTGGGCTCCACCGGCGGCATCCGCCTGGCCTCCCCGGTCGTCGGGATGGATGCCACCGGTTCGGGCCAGGGCTACCACCTCACCGCGGCCGACGGCGGGGTGTTCGCCTTCGGTGACGCCGTCTTCGGCGGCTCCACCGGCGGCACCCGTCTGGCCCAGCCGGTCGTGGGCATCGCCGCCGGGGGCAGCTAGCCCCGAGCGGCAGTAACGAAGGAGGAGGAGGGGCCCCGCCAGGGGCCCCTCTTTCGCGTGGTCACAGTGGCGGTTCACCGGCTTCTTGCAGCGACATTCGACCACCAGCGGTCGGATTCCGCTGCAAGAAGATCTGAGCGGGCCTGGGCCCGGGCGGTGCGCACCTTGCCCAGCGCCAGCTGCGGGCGGCGCCACACCTCACCGTCGAAGATGCGAACGATGTAGCGCCAGCCGGCTGCCCGCAGCTCCTCGTCCCGGCGCTCGTCGTGAGCCCGGTCGAGGGGGCTGGAATGATGGAGCTCACTGTCCAGCTCGAAGATGATGCGGAGGGGGCGGTCGAAATAGTCCACCCGTCCGATCCAGGCATGGCCCCCGACATCGACCTGGCGCTCGAGGGGTGGCTCTCCCGCTTCGGCCAGGATCTGCTCGAAGCGAGCCTCCAGACCGCTGGCCGGCGCCACGTAGCCGAGGGGTCGCGCTGCTAGTACCGACCGCATGGACGCCGCTCCTTCCCGGCCGTTGGTGCCGAGCTCCTCGAGCAGCGCATGCAAGGGCACGAGGAGACCGGGGCACTTGGCCACGACGCCGTCGACGACTCGTTCCAGGCGGAGCGGATGGATGCTGGCGGCGAGATCGAAGAGCGTCCGCGGCAGGGTTGTGACCGGGATGCCGACCCGCTCGGTGACGTGCACTCTCCCCAGCACCGACGGGCGGTGCAGCCGGGCCCAGGTGTCGGTGGGCGCCGCTCTCCCGCGAGCCACGCTCACCTCGACCGGGCCAAAGCCGAAGCCGGGAAGGCGCCACAGCGCTGCCGCAGCGTGGTGCGAGACGACTGCATCGGGCCCGGCGTCGAGCACGCCGATCATCAGGTCCTGGCGCACCCCTCTCGGCGTGCCCGTCAGGCGCAGGACTCGCGGCGTCGCAAGCTCCCAATCCGGCCCTCGCAGCCTGTTTCGGATCTGGGAGGTCCCGGCGCCCAGCGCTCGAGCCTGTCGCCGCGCCACCGCGCTGTACTGCTGGGCGGCCAAGTTCCGGAGGTCGTCGTCGAGCGGCACCCGGCCAGGCAATCACCGGCCTGTGACACTGTCTTCTTGCAGCGGAATGTGGCCACCAGCGGTCGATTCTCGATGCAAGAAGCCGACTGGGGCGGGGTGGGCGGTTAGCGGGAGCGGAGGGAGCCGGCCCGCTGCTGGGCCTGGCTCAGGTCCTGCGGCATGCCCTTGGGCAGGTTGCCCAGGGCGGCCTCGAGATCGTGGTGCTCGAGGGTCTCGTGGGTGACGAGCAGCTCGGCCAGCCGGTCGAGGTGGGACCGGTAGGCGGTGAGCACGGCCCGAGCCCGCTCGTCGGCGTCCTCGAGCACCTTGCGGACCTCCCGGTCGGCCTCGTGGATCAGCTCGTCGGAGTGCTCGGTGCTGAACCCGCTCTCCCGGGACCCGATGAACACCGGCCCGAGGTCGCTCATGCCCAGGTCGTAGACCATCTGGCGGGCCAGGGCGTTGGCCCGGATGAGGTCGGACTGGGAGCCGCCCGAGGGGTCGTCGTACACCACCATCTCGGCGGCCAGGCCGGCGAGGGAGG
>JBOGHQ010000453.1:0-3107 GCA_050744785.1 Acidimicrobiales bacterium
CGCCCTAGGCGACCAGGTGCTGGTGGGGACCCTGGCCGCCGCCGTCGTCGGCGCCGCCGCCGGCTTCCTGGCCTACAACTGGCACCCCGCCCGCATCTTCCTCGGCGACGCCGGCTCGCTGTTCCTCGGGTTCCTCGTCTCGGCGGTCGCCCTCAAGTTGCGCTTCCCGGTCGACCGCCATGCCGGCGTCGTGGCCGTTGGTCTCGTGGCGGCGCCGGCGCTGTTCGACACCACCCTGGTCGTCGTCTCCCGCGTGCGCGCCGGCCGCCCGATCTACGTCGGCGGCACCGACCACACCTCCCACCGCCTGGCCCGGCTTGGGTTCCCCGCGCCGGCCATCGCCGTGCTGCTCGCCCTGGCGACGGCCACCTGCGGCGTCCTGGGCGTGGCGGTGGGTCGAGGCGAGATGGCCTCCTGGACGGCCGCGGCGCCGGTGATGGTGGTCGGCGCGGTCCTGCTCGGCTACCTGCTGCGCATGCCCGTCTACGCCCACGACGCCGGCCGGGCGGTGACGCCACCGGCCCGCTTCTCTGCTCGCCGCCAACCCAGCGAGGTGACACTCGATGTGTAGTCAAGCTGCGCTCCCGTTCGCGTACCCGGGCGGGGGAAGGCGGCCGGCGTGAGCACCCGCTACCTGATCACCGGCGGCGCCGGCTTCATCGGCTCGCACCTGGCCGAGGCGCTGGTCGGGCGAGGCGACTCCGCCGTGGCCCTCGACAACCTCTCCACCGGGCGCCTGGCCAATCTCGACGCCCTCGGCGGCCACCCGCGCTTCCGCTTCGTTCAGGGGTCGGTGCTCGACGAGCTGGCCGTCGACGAGGCCGTGCACGAGGCCGACGTGGTGGTGCACCTGGCTGCCGCCGTGGGGGTGAAGCTCATCGTCGAGCACCCCCTGCGGTCGTTCACCACGAACATCCGGGGGTCGGAGATCGTGCTCGACGCCGCCCACCGCTACCGGCGCAAGGTCCTCATCGCTTCCACGTCCGAGATCTACGGCAAGGCCGGCGGGCCCCTCACCGAGACCACCGACCGGGTGATCGGCACCCCCTCGGTGGCCCGCTGGGCCTACTCGGTGGCCAAGTCGGTCGACGAGATCCTGGCCTTCGCCTACCACAAGGAGCGGGGGCTGCCCATGGTGATCGTGCGCCTGTTCAACACCGTGGGCCCCCGCCAGAGCCCGGCGTACGGCATGGTGATGCCCCGGCTGGTGCGCCAGGCCTTGGCCGGAGAGCCGCTCACCGTTTTCGGTGACGGCACCCAGACCCGCTGCTTCTGCCACGTGTCCGACGTGGTGCGGGCGCTGATCGGCCTGCTGGACGACGAGCGGGCCGAGGGCGAGGTCTTCAACGTCGGCTCGACCGAGGAGGTGTCGATCCTCAACCTGGCGGAGCGGATCCTCTTGCGTACCGGCACGAGCTCGAGGATCGAGCTCGTGCCCTACGAGGAGGCGTACGAGGCGGGGTTCGAGGACATGAAGCGGCGTGTGCCGGACGTGGCCAAGGTGCGGTCCCTGGTCGGCTGGCGCCCGACGTACCGGCTGGAGGAGATCCTCGACGAGACGATCGCCGAGGCGCGGCTGGAGCGGGAAGGCCGGCTCGTGCTGGACCGCACCGGTCCTCCACGCTGACCGCCGGCTGCCGGGTCAGCGCCTCTCGCGCCGGAGCGACAGGTGCTCGGGCGGGAGCGGGTCGTACTGGTACATCACCAGGCCGTCGTCGCCCCCGGTCGGTGTCGACGGGCACGGCGTCTGCGGCCGGACCGTCGACGGCCGGCGGTCACCAGTCGCATCACCCACGGGCCCCCCGCCCCGGGCCTGTCATCGGTTCCGCCCCGCCGCCGGCCGCAAGCCCGGCGCCCGTCGTCACTACGATCGGTCGACCGGTGCCGCACCGTGGCGCCCCTGCCGAAAGCGAGCCGCCGTGTGCGGATGGGTCGGGGTCTTTGGCGCCCCCGAGAGCGAGTCGGCCCTGCGGAAGGCGGCGGACACGCTCGCTTCGCGCGGCCCGGACGGGGCCGGCGAGCGGGTGGTCGGGGGGCCGCCCCTGGCCATCGGGCTGGCCCACCGCCGGCTGGCCGTCCTCGACCCGAGCGCGGCCGGTGCCCAGCCGATGGTCGACGCCTCCCGCGGGGTGAGCGTGGTCTACAACGGCGAGATCTACAACTCGCCGGACCTGCGCCGCCGGCTGGAGGCGGGCGGCGCCACCTTCCGCTCCGGCACCGACACCGAGGTCCTCCTGGTGGGCTGGGCCGAGTGGGGGGACGACATCCTCCGGCGCATCGAGGGGATCTTCTCCTTCGCCTTAGTCGACGAGCGCCGCGGGAGGGTGCTCCTGGCCCGGGACCGGCTCGGGGTGAAGCCCCTGTACTGGGCCGAGACGGGGGGGACGCTGGTGGCCGGTTCGGCGCCGCGGGCCATCCTCTCGCTGCGGCCGGACCTGCGCGCCGGCCTGGACCCCGTGGCGGTGGCCCAGTTCCTGACCCTGCTGTGGGTGCCGCACCCCCGCACGCCGTGGGCCGGCGTCCACAAGCTCGCGCCGGGATGCGCGCTCTCCTTCGAGAGGGGGGCGACGCGCCAGTGGCGCTACTGGTCGCCGCCGGAGCCGGGCCACGCCGCCCTCGACGGCACCGCGCTGCGCCGGCGGCTGGAGGAGGCGACGGCCCGCCAGCTGCTGAGCGACGTCCCCGTGGGGCTGCTCCTGTCCGGGGGCCTCGACTCGACCCTGCTGCTCGCCTTCATGGCGCGCCACTACCGCGGCCGGCAGCTGCACGCCCTCACCGCCGGCTACGACGCTGCCTCGCAGCGCCTGGAGATCGACCCCGACGACACCGCCTACGCCCGGGCGGCGGCTGCCGAGCATCCCCGCGTGGCGCTCACGACGGTGGAGCTCGGCGGCGACCCGGGCGGCGACCTCGACGAGCTCAGCTTCCACTTCGACGATCCCGTGGCCGACCCCGCCGCCGTGACCCTCCGCCGCCTGGTCCGGGCCAGCGAGACCAAGGTGCTGCTCTCGGGCGTGGGTGGCGAGGAGCTGTTCGCCGGCTACCCGCGCCACCTCGCCCTGCCCGCCGCCCGTGCCGCCGCCCGCCTCCCGGCCACCGCCCGTCGC
>JBOGHQ010000454.1:0-11351 GCA_050744785.1 Acidimicrobiales bacterium
GCGGCCCCTTCCTCGGCGCTCGAGGCGACGGGGCCGCGGTGGTGGCGGTCGCGGCCGTCCCTCGCCCTCCCCGGTAGCGCCTCGCCCCACCAAGTGCTGCTTCTGGTCCCGAAAACGGGTCCGAACCGGTACCGTTTTCGGGACCAGAACCCGCTACGCGCCATCGACGACTCAGTCAAGAAGTCGTCTCAGCCAACATTTGGACTTACTCCAACTACCAGGTAGGCTCCGGGCGTGTCCCTCGAGACATCCGATGCGCTCCTCCGCCGGCACGGGCTGCAGGTGACGGCCCAACGGCTGGCGGTGCTGCGGGCGGTGTCGGACCGGCCCCACACGCCGGCGGACGACATCTACAACGCGGTCCGGGCCGAGATCGGTGCCATCTCCCGCCAGGCGGTGTACGACGCCCTGGCCGCCCTCACCGACAAGGGGCTTCTCCGGCGCATCCAGCCCGCCGGGTCGCCGGCCCGCTACGAGAACCGGGTCGGCGACAACCACCACCACCTCATCTGCCGGACCTGCAGCCGGATGATCGACGTCGACTGTGCGGTCGGCGACACCCCGTGCCTCACCGCCTCCGACGACGCCGGCTACGAGATCGACGAAGCCGAGATCGTCTACTGGGGCAGGTGCCCGGAGTGTGTCGCGGCAGTGCAGGGCCAAGCGACATGAGTCATCAGACGGAAACAGCCAGAGAGGAGATGCATCAACGTGCCTGACAAGGACGGGACGCAGAGTGTGAGCGAGAGCGAGAACCCGGCGATCTCCGCGCCGACCCCCAAGCCGCAGCGGCCGAGGTCGAACCGGGACTGGTGGCCGAATCAGCTGGACCTTCAGGTGCTGCACCACAACTCCCGGCTGTCCAACCCCATCGAGGAGGACTTCAACTACGCCGAGGAGCTCAAGAGCCTCGACCTCGAAGCCCTGAAGCGGGACCTCATCGAGGTGATGACCACGTCCCAGGACTGGTGGCCGGCCGACTACGGCCACTACGGGCCGCTCTTCATCCGGATGACCTGGCACGCGGCGGGCACGTACCGCATCGAGGACGGTCGCGGCGGCGGCGGCACCGGGCAGCAACGCTTCGCCCCCCTCAACAGCTGGCCCGACAACGCCAACCTCGACAAGGCGCGCCGGCTGCTCTGGCCGATCAAGCAGAGGTACGGCCGGAAGATCTCCTGGGCCGATCTCCTGGTCTACGCCGGCAACGTGGCCATGGAATCCATGGGGTTCCAGACGTTCGGCTTCGGCTTCGGGCGGCCCGACGTCTGGGAGCCCGAGGAGGTCTTCTGGGGACCTGAGGACACCTGGCTCGGCGATGAGCGCTACAGCGGCGAGCGGGACCTGGCCAAGCCGTTCGGCGCCGTACAGATGGGCCTCATCTACGTGAACCCGGAGGGGCCCGGCGGCAATCCTGATCCGCTGGCTGCGGCCAGGGACATCCGCGAGACCTTCGGCCGCATGGCCATGAACGACGAAGAGACGGTGGCGCTCATCGTGGGTGGTCACACCTTCGGCAAGTGCCACGGTGCGGTCGACCCGGAGTACGTCGGCCCCGAACCGGAGGGGTGCCCCGTCGAGGCGCAGGGCCTGGGCTGGAAGAACACCTTCGGCACCGGCAAGGGCGCCGACACGCTCACCAGCGGGCTCGAGGGCGCATGGACCAACGAGCCGACGAAGTGGGACAACGGGTACCTCGACAACCTGTTCAATTACGACTACGAGCTGACCACCAGCCCGGCCGGTGCCAAGCAGTGGACGCCCACGAACCCCGAGGCCCAGGGCACCGTGCCGGATGCCCACGATCCCTCGAAGCGGCACGCCCCGATGATGCTGACGACGGACCTGGCGCTGAAGATGGACCCGATCTACGGGCCCATCTCGAAGCGGTTCCACGAGAACCCCGACCAGCTCGCCGTGGCGTTCGCCAAGGCGTGGTACAAGCTCCTGCACCGGGACATGGGCCCGATCTCGCGCTACCTCGGCCCCTGGGTCCCCGAGCCGCAGCTGTGGCAGGACCCTGTGCCCGCCGTCGACCACGAACTGATCGGGGAGGCCGACATCGCCGCCCTCAAGGGCCAGCTCCTGGCCTCGGGGCTTTCGATCTCCCAGCTGGTCGCCACCGCCTGGGCGTCGGCGTCCACCTTCCGCCGCACCGACAAGCGGGGCGGCGCCAACGGCGCCCGGATCCGCCTCGCACCCCAGCGGGACTGGGAGGTCAACGACCCCACTGAGCTGGCCAAGGCGCTGCAGACCCTCGAGGAGATCCAGCAGGACTTCAACCGCGCCGCGTCCGGCGGCAGGAAGGTCTCGCTCGCCGACCTCATCGTCCTGGGCGGGTGCGCGGCCATCGAGCAGGCCGCGAAGAGTGCCGGCCACGCCGTCACGGTCCCGTTCATGCCGGGGCGCACCGATGCCTCGCAGGAGCAGACCGACGCAGAGTCGTTCGCCGTGCTGGAACCGAAGGCCGACGGGTTCCGCAACTACGTCCAGGCCGGGGACAAGCTGCCCCCCGAGCAGCGGCTGGTGGACCGCGCCTTCATGCTGGACCTCACCGCTCCCGAGCTGACGGCGCTGGTCGGCGGCCTGCGGGCCGTGGGCGCCAACACCGGAGGGACTCGCCATGGCGTCTTCACCGACCGACCCGAGACGCTGACCAACGACTTCTTCGTCAACCTGCTCGCCCCCGGCACGGAGTGGACGGCCTCGGCCTCGGAGGAGCACGTGTACGAGGGGCGCGGCGCCGCCTCCGGCCAGGTCAGGTGGACCGCCACCGCCGTCGACCTCGCCTTCGGCTCGCACTCCCAGCTGCGAGCCCTCGCCGAGGTCTACGCCGCTGAGGATTCGAAGGCGAAGTTCGTGCGTGACTTCGTGGCGGCGTGGGTCAAGGTCATGAACCTCGACCGCTTCGACCTCGCCTGATCGACGGACATGGGTCTGGTGACCGGTTCGCACCGAACCGGTCACCAGATCACCGACCGGTGCGCTTCCGAGGACGTCCCGGCTGGCTCGCCGCGGGCGCAATCGCCGCCGGCGGCGCGGCCGGCGCCACCCTCCGGTGGGCCGTCCTCTCTGTCGTCGAGACCGGCCGGTTCCCCTGGACGATGCTCGCCATCAACGTGGCCGGCTCCGTGCTGCTCGGCGTGCTCGTGGCCCAGGAATGGACGCACCCTCGGGCCCGCCTCTTGCTGCACGATCTCGGCGGCATCGGGTTCTGCGGGGGCCTGACCACCTTCTCCACCTTCAACGTCGAGGTGGTCCAGCTCATCCGTGACGGCCATGCCGTGACGGCCGGCATCTACGCCGTCGCCTCTGTCGCCGGAGCGATCGCCGGCGTGATGGGAGGAGCGGGGGCGCTCAGGGGGCTGCGCGCCCTCACCCTGCCGCTGGAAGAGCGGCCGTGATCACCGCCACTGCCTTCGTCGTCGCCGCTGCCGCGGGCGCCCTGGCCCGCACCGAGGCCGGCCGGCGCTGGAACCGCCATGACGGCTTCCCGCTGGGAACGTTGTTGGTGAACCTGTCCGGCTCCTTCCTCCTCGGGCTCCTGGCCGAGGCCACTTCCCCGATGGCGACTGTCATGGGGGCCGGTGCCCTTGGCGCCTACACCACCTTCTCCAGCTTCGCCCGGGACACCGTCGCCCTGGCCGAGAATGGGAAGTTCAGCGCCGCCGCCGTCTACGTCGCCGTCTCGTGCGCTGGCGGTGGCCTCGCCGCAGCAGCCGGCGTGGGCATCGCCAACCTGTGACGACGGGCTGGAGGGGGCCGGCGCCGGCCCGTCAAACCCCCGGGGCCTGGAGTACGGACAGGATGTTGCCGGACGGATCGGTGAACCAGGCGATGGGCGGGCCGCCCTGGCTGCGGGCGATGCCCCGCTCGTCGTGCTCGAAGGCGTCGTAGCGCTCGAAGCGCACCCCGCGTCCGGTCAGATCGTCCACGGCCTGTTCGATGTCGTCCACCGGGAAGTTGAGGATGGTGAACGTGGCCGGGACGTGACCGGGCTTGGGGTAGGCGAGCACCTGGCGGTCGGGACCGAGGCGCAGGAAGAGCATTCCCTCCTCCTCGGTGACTTCGACGCCGAGCGTGTCGCGGTAGAAGGTGGCCGCCGCCTCGACGTTGTTGACGGCGAAGCCGCTGAAGGCCTTGGTCGGGTCGATCATCTGTGTCCTCCTGGTTCACCACATCAGACACCAGGCGGGCACCAAACTCATCGCTCGGCGGGGGCCGCCTCGGGGCGCGCCTCAGGCCAGCGGGCCCTCGTCCTCCGATTCCTCCCGGCCGGACCAGCCGATGCCCTTCGTCGCGAAGCTGGTCGGGACCTCGCCGGGATCGTCGGGGTGGCGGTTGTTCGTCTCGTCCTCGTCCGCCAGCTCTTCCAGGTTGATCGTTTCCCGAGTCATTCCTCGTCGCTCCTCCTGCGCGGCGCGCGCTCTCGGCCGAGGCCGATGGCTCTGTCGGGGTGATTCGTACCCGGTTCCGGCCGCGCTCTCACCTGCCGTTCCTGGGTGGCTTCGCTGACGCCGGCCTCCCCCGGCTTCTTCTCATCCGGCTGAGCCACACCGGCTGTGGGTGGGCTGGAAAAGAACCTTTGATTTGCTCAGTGAAGCAGCGCCTTGGAGCCCCGGTGGATTCCGTGCCGGTCAATGACCGGCGAACGCGCCCGCCCCGGTGAACAGGCGCCGCCGCCAGCGGTGCGGGGTGGCCACCACCGCCCGCGGGTAGTCCTCGAACAGCCAGCGGGCGAAGTTGCGGCGGGTCCAGCTGTTGGCCCCGACGGCTTGCAGGGTGAGGCGGAGGCCCTTGCGGTGGGCGATCCCGTGGCGGGAGAGGAACCCGGCCATGCGGTTGTCGACGGCCAGGCCGGCGGCCACGGTGGCCTCGTAGCGGGAGGCGGCCGTCCCCGGCCGCCGGGCGCCGGCGGCGAGGATGGAGCGGGCCGCCAGGATGGCGGTCTCCAGCGCCTGGCCGATCCCTTCGCCGGTCATGGGATCGGTGGCCCGGGCCGCGTCGCCCACGAAGAGGGCACGCCCGCCCGCCGCCGACAGCGCCGTGCGCTCGACCCGGGCCGGGATGGGCCAGGCCTTGTGCGCCGCCTCGGGCCGGGCCGCCTCGCCCAGCACCTCGCGCAGGTGGGGCCGGGCCAGCAGGTCGGCCCACTGGCCCTTCATGGCCTGGACGGTGATGCCGGCCTGGCGCTGGACGCCGAAGCCCACGTTGGCCCTGCCGTTGCCGAGCGGGAAGGACCACGCGTAGCCGGGCAGCAGGTCGGGCTCGAACCACACCCAGAGCTGGGTGGCGGCCTCCTCGGTGACGTCGGTGAAGTACTGGCGGAAGGCGTGCCACTCGCCCAGATAGCCCGCCTCGTCGTGGCCGGCGAGGGACTTGCGGAGCCTGGACCACATGCCGTCGGCACCGACGGCATAGCGGGCCGCCACCGGGCCCAGGCCGTCGACGTCCAGGAGGAGCCGGTCGCCGGCGGGGCCCACGGCCGCCGAGAGGAGGCCGTGGCCGTCGTGGACCTTGGCGCCGGCGGCGCGCGCCACGTCCAGGAGGGCGGCATCCAGCTCGCTGCGCCGGGCCACGGCCGCGTACAGGCCCTGGCCGCGGGGGAGCGGGAACACCACCTTGCGGCCGGCCGGCCCCCGCACGTGGATGTCGTCGACGGGCTGCCACGACGGCACGTCGGCCGGGTCGAGGCCCAGTGCCTCGAGCTGGCGCAGCGCGCTGGTGGTGAGGCCGTCACCGCAGCACTTGTCGCGGGGGAACCGGGCCTTGTCGACCAGGATCACGTCCCGGCCGGCGCGGGCCAGGGTGATGGCGGCGGCCGCACCGGCCGGGCCGCCACCGATCACGGCCACGTCGGCCGTCAGGGCCGGGCCGGCGGGGCTCACGCCGCCCCCTCGGACCTGCCCAGCACGGCGTGGAGGGCAGCGTCGATGTCGGGGTGCCGGAAGGCGTAGCCCGAGGCCACCAGCCGGGAGGGCACGGCCCGCTGGCTGGCCAGGGCCATCTGGTCGGCCAGTTCGCCGCCGACCACCGCCGTGAGGGCCAGCTTCGGCACGGGCAGCACGGCGGGCCGGTGCAGGGCCCGGCCGAGGGCCCGGGCGAACTCCTTGGAGGTGCACGGGTTGGGGGCGGTGAGGTTCACCGGGCCCGACAGGGAGTCGGTGGTGAGGGCGTGGAGCAAGCCGCCCACCTCGTCGTGGATGGAGACCCAGCTCAGCCACTGGCGGCCGGAGCCCAGCGGCCCGCCCACGCCCAGGCGGAAGAACGGTAGCTGGCGCTTGAGGGCGCCACCGGCGGGGGTGATGACCACGCCGCTTCGGGTGTTCACCAGCCTGATCCCGGCTTCCGTGGCGGGGCGGCTGGCCGCCTCCCAGTCCCGCACCACCTCGGCCAGGAACCCCGTCCCGGGGCTGCTCTCCTCGGTGAGCACCTCGTCGCCGCGGCGATGCCCGTAGTACCCCACCGCCGACTGGCTCACCAGCACCCGGGGCGGGTTGGCCAACCGGGCGAGGGTCGTGGCCAGGAGGGTGGTGCCCTGCACCCGGCTGTCGCGGATGCGCTGCTTCTCGGGCTCGGTCCAGCGCTTCTCGCCGATGCCCACGCCGGCCAGGTGCACCACGCCCTCGACGCCCTCCAGGCCGGCGGTGTCGATGGTGCCGGCGGCCGGGTCCCAGCCCACCTCACCAGGGCCGGGGTCGGACCGTACCACCCGCCGGACGTTGTGGCCGGCCGCCGCCAGCGCCGGCACCAGGGCCGATCCGATCATCCCAGTCGCTCCGGTGACGGCCACCTCCATGCCGCCATGCTGGCACCGCCCGCCGAGAAGGGCCTAGTGCGGGCCGTTCACCCGGTGCACTTCACGCCCTCCTCCGGCCGGTAGAGGGCGTTGACCCGGTCCACCGTGATGGTGTTGTCGGACAGGATGCGGCGGGTTCGCTCCGTGCGCACGAGGGTGCAGGGGCCGCGGGGCTCGGTGGTCTGGTTGCTCTGGGTCACGTCGGCCCACCGGGTGGAGTACATGGTCACGGTGATCGAGCGGCCGGTGTAGGTGGGCCAGATCAGCATGGCGTACGGCGTGGGGTTCCGGATCCTCAGGTCGGGCTTGGGCCACGACAGGGTGGCCTCCCGGCCGTAGGGGTAGCGCGAGATGTAGATGCTGTGCGACTGGTACTCAGGGAACTCGAGGCCGGCGAAGAAGGCGGCATTGAAGGTCGTGGTGGCGAACTGGGAGATGCCGCCGCCGATGGACTCGGTGAACACCCCGTCCTCGATGACGCCGCCCAGCACGAACCCCTTCTCGGCGGTGCGCTCGCCCACGAAGTTGTTGATGGAGAACGTCCCGCCCGGCTTGATGACCTGGCCCCGCACCAGGTCGGCCATGCGATGGATGTTGGCGACCCGGGACTGGTTGGCGGCGTGGCTGGTGGTGAAGGTGGACACCTGCTCGTTGATGCCGTAGGCGGTGGCCTCCTCCACGGTGAGCTCCGGCTCCACCGGCTTGGTGGGCAGGGGGAGGGCGCCGGGCGGGGCGCTGCCGGCCAGGCGGGCGTGGACGGCCTCGGCCACCTTCAGTCCGGCCTCGGGGGCGCAGCACGCCGCGCCGAGCTGGCCGGGCACGATCTGGGGCACGCCGTCGACAACGGTGAAGCTGGTCTCCACCGGCGGTGTGCCCACGTCCGGCAGCAGCTCGGCGAGCTCCACGGTGGCCTCCTCGGCGTCGACCACCACCTGCAGGCCGGTGTCGGTGGGCTCGGCCCGCAACCACTCCCGCAGTTGGGCCGGGGTGACGGTGGCCGGCTTGCCGTCGACGGTGACCTCGAGGGGCGTCTCGGTGGCCGCCTCGCCCACCTCCGCGGCCTGGCGGGCCTGGGCCAGGTCGAACCGGGGGGCCACGGGCCCTCGCGCCACGCCCACCACGAAGGGGGTGCCCTTGCGGGCCGCCTCGGGCAGGGCGGCCAGGACCCCAGCGGGGTCGATGCCCCGCCCCGGCTTCCCGGCCACCGCCACCAGCCGGCCGTCGTCGACCTTGAACGACGGCTCGGTGGGTGGCGTGCGGGTGCGGTCCCTCTCGGCCACCGCCTGGTACACCGCCGCTTGGTCGACCTCCACGGCCACGGGCGCGTCCCTGGGGTCGACGAACCCCACGGCCCACCCCCACGCCCGGGCCAGGGTCCCGCCGTCCCGGCCCTCGTCCAGGACGGCCTGCACGGTGGCCTCCTCGTCCACCACCAGGCCCAGTTCCTCGGGGGCGGCGCTGAACCCGCCGCCGGGTGCTTCCACCTCGATCGGCGTCACCTTGTAGCGACGGGCCAGGTCGGCCACGACCCGGACCACCTCGGTGCGGTTCATGCCGCCCACGTCGCGGCCCCCCACGGAGACGTTGCGCAGCACCTTGCCGTCGGCCCGGCTGGTGTCGAGGGCCCATGCCGCTCCGACCAGGACAACGAGCACGGCGACCGCACCGAGGGTGCCGAGGACCAACCGCCGGGCGCCGCGCATGGCTCCACCATCGCGCGACCAGTCCCACGGGGCGGTGCACCCCGGCGCCGCCAAGCCACCCGTTCTTTTCCCGTCCAGCCACACTGGATGTGGCCAGCCGGGGAAAGAACCCGGGGAATAGCGACTCAGGTGCCGCGGCGGTCGCCCCAGAGCAGGATGTGCAAGCGAGGCGTCAGGTTCCAGCCCCGGGCCAGGACGTGCGGCGCCAGCGCCTCCAGACGGGCCAGCACGGTGGGGGCGTCGGTGCCCTCGGGCATGACCCACACCCGGCCGAGCCCGCACTCGTCGACCATGGCCGCTGCTTCCTCCAGGTCGGCGGGGTCCACGGCCACGAACTTGAACACGGCCCGGCCGGTGGCCTGCAAGGCCCGCAGGGCCTCGGGCCGGTAGCGGCGGTCCCGGTCCATCCCGGAGTTGGCCAGCTTGGGGGACACGTTGTAGCGGTCCACCAACTCCACCGGCAGGGCGGGGGCGATGGTGCCGCCCGTCTCGATCTCGACCCGCCGGCCGCGCTCCCGGAGGGCCTCCAGCAGCGGGGGCAGGTGGCGTTGCTGGAGCAGCGGCTCCCCGCCCGTGACCACCACCATCGGGACGTCCATGGCGTCCAGTTGTTCGAGGACGGCCGCCACCGCCACGGTGTGCAACTCCTGGGCCGGGTCGTGGCGGTCCCAGTCCCAGGTGTAGGGCGTGTCGCACCACCGGCAGGCCAGGTTGCAGCGGCCGAGGCGCACAAAGCCGGCTGGCTGGCCGGCGGAGGGGCCCTCGCCCTGGAGAGTCGGGCCGAACACCTCCGACACCACCAGGGCGGCGCTGTCGCTCACCGCAGGGCGGGGTCGGCCAGGCCGGCGGCGGCGAAGCCCTTGGCCCGCAGGTCGCAGGCGTCGCAGGCCCCGCACGGCTCGGGGCCGGCCCGGTAGCAGGACCAGCTGAGGTGGAGGGGCGCGGCCAGGGCCACCCCCCGCCGCACGATGTCGGCCTTGGTGAGCGACACCAGCGGGGTGCGCACGTCGACGGGCCGGCCCTCCACGCCCCGCTTCAGGGCCAGGGCAGCGGTGGCCCGGAAGGACTCCACGAACTCGGGGCGGCAGTCGGGGTAGCCGCTGTAGTCCAGGGCGTTGACGCCCAGGTAGACGGCGTCGCAGGCCCGCACCTCGGCGATCCCGACGGCCAGGGACAGGAACACCAGGTTGCGGGCCGGAACGTAGGTGACCGGGATGGCATGGTGGCCGGCTCCGCTCCCATCCTCGCCGGGCGGCGACGGCGGCGGCACGTCGATGGAGGGGTCGGTGAGGGCTGACCCGCCCCACCGGCCCATGTCCAGCTGCACCACCAGGTGCTCGGCGCCGAAGTGCGCCGCCACCAGGGCGGCCCGCTCCAGCTCGGTGCGGTGGCGCTGGCCGTAGTCGAAGGTGAGGGCCAGCGCCGGCTCGGCCCCGTCGGCGCGGGCCACGGCCATGCAGACGGTGGAGTCCAGCCCGCCGGAGAGGATGACCAGGCCGGCGCTCATCGGCCCACCATCGCTTCGGGATGGCGTGCCGATGGAGCTCTCCGCTCGAAGGGCCGCTCGGGCCCCGCTCGCCCTGCGGGCTCGCTCACTCCGCCACGATCTCGGCCGACGCGGTGGGCGTCTCCCACAGCCGCACCCGCACCGGCGAGAGCCCGGCTGCCTCCAGCCGCTTCCAGGCATCGGCGGCGATCAGCTCCGCAGTGGGGTTCTCCAGCAGGTCGTTGAGGTAGGCGTGGTCGTAGCGCTCGACCACCTCGCGCCGGACCACCACCGCCAGCTCGTCGAAGTCGATCACGATGCCGTTGTGGTCCACCGGGCCCTCCACGGTGACCTCCAAGCGGTAGCCGTGGCCGTGCAGGTCACGGCAGCGACCCTCGTGCCAGGCCAGGCGGTGGGCCGCTTCGAAGGTGAAGGACTTGGTGACCCGGGTGCGCACGCCGGGCCAGGCTAGGCCCTGCCGCGGCAGCGTTCAGCTGGGCGGGCCGTAGGGCTGGCCGGCCTCGCCGTAGCAGTCGGCGTGGTAGTGCTCCACGCGATCCCACACGCTGTCCACGTAGACGTTGGCGATGACCTGGCGCAGCTGGGCGCGGGCCACGAACTTCACGGGCGCGCCGCAGTGGGCACACATCGCCGAGTTTCCTGGCTCGACGGGGCGCTCGACAGCCCGGCTCTTGCTCACGGTCGGGTTGGCCATGCATTCATATCGGCAGGCCGGATGGTCGCTTTGAGCGCTTCCGGCTCCTCCTCGGCGCGAGCGTAGGGGAAGGTGGGCCCCGGGATGGTCATATTGGACCTCTCGGAGGATTGACGCGGAGCCGGGAAGATGTGAATGTTTGTGCCAGCGCCGGGGTGTGGGTGCGTCCGCCGTGCACCTGCCCCCGGCGTTCTCTATTGCCCGGGCACCGGTGCGCCGCCCCGGCCCAACCGCACCGCCTCGCCCACCAGGGCGCGCACCTCGGCCTCGTCGGCGCCGGCTGCCACCAGTCTCTGGACGCCCGCCTCCACTGCCGCGGCCTGGGCCTCATCGAGTGGGAGTGGCGGCGGTGGCGCGGTCCTGCTTCGAGCCGCGGCGGCCGCGGCGCTGGCCCCTGACTTGGCCACGGCGGTAGCCACCACCAGGCACACCACGGCGGCAGATGTCAGCAACCCGAAGGTGAGGGCGGCGTCGTTGTTGTCGTTGACGCTGGCCACGATCATGCCGGCGATGCCGAGGGCGCACACCGCCGTCACGATCCAGCGCACCGCGGTCAGCGACACCGCCACCGGGGCCGGGCCGGCCGTCACGGCGCGGCCACCCGGGCCTTCGCCGGTTGGCCGGTGGCCACGGTCGCCGCCGTAGGCG
>JBOGHQ010000455.1:0-8729 GCA_050744785.1 Acidimicrobiales bacterium
TGAGGGCGGCGACCATGACCATCAGCAGGAAGGCCAGCAGCAGGAGCGGCGTGCGGGCCAGCGGGGCGTCGGCGGCGATGAGCCCGCCCACCGCCAGGTGCCTCCCGGCGATGGCGGCCGTCTCCACCGGGACGGCCGGGGTGGCCAGCGCCGGCGCGGCGGCGCCCATGTTGGCCTGGTAGGCGGCCACGATGGAGGGAAGCTGGGTCAGCGCTTCGGCCAGGTAGAGGTCGAGCAGCGGCTTGGGGTCGATGGCGGGTAGGTCGGTGCCCGGCCGCACCGGGGCCGACACCGCCTTGGTGGTGCGCTTCTTGCCCTTGCCGACCGTGACGATGCGGATGGCGGGGTGGACCTCGAAGTGCAGGTGGGGGGAGCCTCCCGCCGCGTTGCCGGTGCTGCCCACGTACCCCACGATGTCGCCGGCGTTGACGGTCTGGCCGTTCTTCAGCTCCTCGGGGCGGTTGTTGAGATGGGCCAGGTAGAAGTAGGTGCCGTCCGGCTGGGTGATGTACACCGAGATGCCGCCCAGGCCGCCGTCGGCGAAGCGCACCACGCCGGTGGTGGGGGAGCGCAAGGGCGTGCCCCTCGGCGCGAACACGTCGGTGCCCTGGTGGAGGCGCCAGCCGGGGCCGAAGCGCGGGTACCACCAGTCGTGGCTGTAGGTCGCCTTCCCGGCTACCGGGAAGCGTCCCAGCCCGACCCGCATGGCCTCCTCGATGGGCATGCCCAGGTCGGTGAGGGGCTTCAGCGCGTCGACCAGGCCGTAGCTGTTGTTCGGCCTGGTGCGCCGGACCGAGTTCATCATGGCGGCCAGGTTGGACGGGAAGGGACCGGCGTCAGCGGGCGGCGGGAGCCCCTCCCCGCCGGCGTTGCCAGGCAGGAGGGTGCCGCCCGCCGGCGCCGCCGCTTGCGCAGCCGGTGCGGTGGTGGCCGTCGTGGTGGTGGGGGCCTTGAGAATGGTGTTGAGGATGTTGGCCGTCGTGGTGGTGGTGGGCGGCGGGGCCGCCCCCGGGGCGGTGGTCGTGGTGGTCGGGAGCAGCGGCGGCAGGGTGATCTGCGCATCCGCGCCCATGGCGCCGACCACCACGAGGGTTGTCGTCGACGCCACCACGGTGATCGCCACCCTCTTGGGGCGCGTCACCATCCGGACAGGGAGCCGCCAGATGGCCCAAAGGTTAACCAGAGGGCAAGAGGTGCGCTAGGTCAGGTCGGATTTGGCCGATCGGAGCGTTCCGGGACCTGGGACGGGACCGTTGCGATTCGATGGACCCGTACCCGCTGGCGGCGTACGGGGTTGTAGACGACCTCGCCCCGGCGCCGGAGCCGCTCCAGCACCGTCTCCACCACCAGCGGCGGTCGTCCCAGTGCCGCGGCCAGGTCCAGCTCGTCCCCCAGCCGGCCGGCGGCGGCCTCGGCCCGCAGCACCGCCACCACCTCGCGCTCCACCTGCTCCATGTCCCACCCCTCGGCCGCCAGCCAGCGGTCCACCCCGGCCTCGGTGAGGCGCAGGATGGCGATGAGGGAGTCCCCGTAGAAACGGACGTTGACCGACCCGTCGTCGCGCAGCGCCTGCACGGCGGCCACCACCTCGTCGTGGCCGATGCCCTCGGCGCCGGCGGCCAGCTCCAGCGCGGCGGAGTCCAGCATGCGGTGGCCCTGGGCCAGCGCCTGGGCGCCCGCCAGCCGCAGCACGACAGCCGGCCCGGGCTGGTCCGGCCGAGTCATCGACCGGCCGCCGTGTGCAGCCCCTCCGGCCCCGGTGGCAGGCTGGGCCCGTGCCCGCACGTGTCCAGCGGTGGGAGGGGGCGGCGCCCTCCGCCGGCGACCTCCACGCCCGGCTCCGGGACGAGGGGCTCTCGCCCCTGCCGTGGAGCAACGGCCCCGGCGACACCTACGACTGGCACCGGCACGGCTACCACAAGGTCCTGTACTGATACTGCGTATCGGGCAGCATCACCTTCCACCTCCGTGACGAGGATGACGTCGAACTGTCGCCTGGCGACCGGCTCGAGATCGAGCCGGGAACCGACCACGGCGCCACGGTGGGCCCGCGGGGCGTGCAGTGCGTGGAAGCGCCCCGCTGATCCCTGGTCCCTGACCGCGGAGGCGGGCCACGAAGAGACGGCAGGTGGGTTCCGTCCCTTCGCAGCCCAATGGACCGTGCCACCGGCGATGGCACGGGCGGTGAAGCCCCTGCCGCCGGGCGCCGGGGTGTCGGTCCCTCCGAGCACCGATCCAACCATCCACCCGCCAGGCGTGCAATAGGTACATTCGGCACCTACCTACCGGGCTCGGGCCGGGGCTCGGCGCCGGGTGCCAGCCGCCGCAGCCGGTCCACGATGGCCGGCAGCGCCCGCAGGGCGGCGTCGATGTCGCCGTCGGTGGTGGACCAGCCCACGGAGAGCCGCAGTGACCGCTCGGCGTCCACGCCCATGGCCTCCAGTACGGGTGAGGGCTCCAGGGCCTCGGAGGAGCAGGCCGAGCCCGAGTGGGCCGCCACGCCGGCCTGGTCGAGACCCAGCAGGACGGCCTCCGCCTCCACCCCGCCCACGCCCAGGCACACGATGTGGGGCAGGCGGCCGGCCGGGTCCCCGTAGGCGGTCACCCCCGGCACGGCGGTGGCGCCGGCCAGCAGGCGGTCGGTTCCGGCCCGGGCCGCCCGGGCCTCGCCCTCCACGTCCAGGGCCGCGCAGGCGGCCCCGAAGCCCACGATGGCGGGCACGTTCTCCATCCCGGCCCGGCGGGCCCGCTCCTGGTCGCCGCCCACCAGCAGCGGCGGCAGGCGCAGGCCCCGCCGCACCAGCAGGGCCCCGATCCCCTTGGGCCCGCCCAGCTTGTGAGCACTCACCGACAGCAGGTCGGCGTCCAGGGCCCTGAAGTCGATCGGGACGTGGCCGGCGGCGGCGGCGGCGTCGACGTGGACCAGCACACCCCGCTCCCGGCAGGCCGCCACCACCTCGGCCACGGGCTGGAGGGTGCCGACCTCGTGGTTGGCCCACTGGCAGTGCACCAGGGCCGTGCCGGGTGTGACCCGCTCCAGCAGGGCGCTGACGTCGATCCGGCCCAGGCGGTCGACGGGCGGTACCTCCACCGGGCCCCGGGCGGCGGCGTCGCGGACCGCAGAGTGCTCCACCGCGGCGGCGACCACCGAGCCGGGGCGGGCCCGGGTGGCGCCCCACGTGGCGGCGTTGATGGCCTCGGTGGCCCCGCTGGTGAAGACGACCTCCCGTGACCGGGCGCCGAGGAGGGCGGCCACCTGCTCCCGGGCCTGCTCCACCGCGGCCCGTGCCATGCGGCCCTCGGTGTGGACCCGGGCCGGGTCGGCGGCGAGCAGGCCCGACAGCCACGGCACCATGGCCTCCACGACCTCGGGGCGGGCCGGGGAGGTGGAGGCGTGGTCGAGGTAGTGGCGGCCCACCCGCCGTCAGACGGCGGTGACGCAGGTGTCGTCGCCCTGGGCGCGCGAGGCGGTGGTGGCCGGCTCGGTGGCGCCGTAGAGGCCGGCCAGCATGCCCCGCACGATGCCCCGGTCGACGGCGCAGATCACCGGGTGCTGGGTGGCCGTCTCGCCGAAGGGGCACTGCTCGGCCACGATGGCCAGCGTGGTGCCCCGGGCCTCGGCGTGGGCGGCGAAGCCGTGGGCGGTGAGGGCGTCGGCCACGGCGTGCAGCGACGCCTGGAAGGAGCGGTGGCTCTCGCTGGGCGACATCTGGCGGGCGAGGGACCGGCCGTACTCCTCGCCCACCTCCTCGGCCATGGCCGCCGCCACCCGCTCGGGCAGGAGGGCGAGGGCCCGGCCCAGCAGGGTGACCAGCAGGTCGTCGCGGCGCGCGGGGAACTCCAGGGCCTTCTCGGTGATGCGGTAGCGCTTGGACGGGCGGCCCGCGCCGGCGCTCTCCACCCGTTCGACGTGGACGTCCAGGTAGCCGCCGGCGGCCAGCTTGTCGAGGTGGTGGCGGGCCACGTTGGCGTGCAGCTCGAAGCGCTCGGCCACCTCGGCGGCGGTGACGCCCACCCCGTGGTCCCGGGCAAACAGGAAGATCTCCCGGCGGGTGGGATCCCCGAATGCGGTGGTGACCGCGGCCACCGCGGCGGAGAACTCGGCGTCGTTCAGAGGCGGCCGCTCCACGTAGGTAGTCTACCTTGGCAGGTCCCGGTTCCCCCTCGTCGCGAGGGCGGCACCACTCAGCGAGGAAGGCGCAACCCAGGCATGAGCGTCAGCGAAGCCCAGGTCATCGAGGCCCTCCGCCCCGTCCAGGACCCGGAGCTGCACCGCAGCATCGTCGACCTCGGCATGGTGAAGGACGTCCGCATCGAGGGGTCCAGCGTGGCGGTGCAGGTGGCCCTCACCGTGGCCGGCTGCCCTCTCCAGGCCGAGATCACCGAGCGGGTCACCGCCGCCCTCTCGCCCCTGGCCGACGTGGACGACGTCAGCGTCGACCTCACCGTGATGACCGACCAGGACAGGGCCGAGGTCCGGGCCCAGATGGGCGGCGGCGGGCACGTCCCCCACGGCGCCCAGCGGCTGGGCCACGAGGAGGGCCGGACCAACCAGTTCATGCTGCCCGGCTCCACCACGCGGGTGCTCGGCATCTCCTCCGGCAAGGGCGGGGTGGGGAAGTCGTCGGTCACCGTCAACACCGCCGTCGCCCTGTCCCGCCTCGGTTACGAGGTGGCGGTGCTGGACGCCGACGTCTACGGCTTCTCGGTGCCGAAGATGCTGGGGATCACCGCCGACCCCGTGGTGATCGACGACATGATCGTCCCGCCCGTGGCCTACGGCATCAAGATCATCTCCATCGGGTTCTTCGTGGAGGAGAACCAGCCCGTCATGTGGCGGGGGCCCATGCTGCACAAGGCCCTGGAGCAGTTCCTGGTCGACGTGCTGTGGGGCGACGTGGACTTCCTGCTCGTCGACATGCCGCCGGGCACCGGCGACGTCGCCCTCTCCATGGCCCAGTACCTGTCCCGGTCCGAGATGTTCGTGGTCACCACGCCCCAGGCCGCGGCCCAGCGGGTGGCCCAGCGCACCGCCTACATGGCCAAGAAGGTGCACCTGCCGCTCCGGGGCGTGATCGAGAACATGTC
Source organism: Acidimicrobiales bacterium (assembly GCA_050744785.1). GTDB lineage: Bacteria > Actinomycetota > Acidimicrobiia > Acidimicrobiales > JBOGHQ01. The sequence goes on from JBOGHQ010000455.1 coordinate 5,089, forward strand.
CTGGTTCACCGGCAACGACGGCACCCGCTACGAGATCTTCGGCCGGGGCGGCGGGGCGGCGCTGGCCGAGGTCCTCGACGTGCCGTTGATCGGGCAGGTGCCGCTGGTGCCCGCTCTTCGGGAGGGTGGGGACGTGGGCCTGCCCATCACCGTCTCCGATCCGGGCGGCGAGGCGTCGGCCGCCTTCAGCGCCATCGCCGAGGCGGTGGTGGCCATGGGCCCGGCGCGGGTCTACCGTTCCGAGCTCACCGTCACCTGAGCGCCCCCCTCGCCGCGCTTTTCTGGGCCCTCAGGTCCGGACAGCGGACCTGAGGGTGCGGAAACCCGGTGGGGCGAGCTAGCCGGTGGGCGCGATGTTGCGGTTGACCCGGAAGAGGTTGAACGGGTCGTAGGCGGCCTTCACCTTCTGGAGCCGCTCGAAGTTGGCGCCGTAGGCCTCCGCGGTGCGCTCGGCGTCGTCGTCGGCCACCTGGAAGTTGACGTAGTTCCCGCTGGAGAACGGCCGGATGGTCTCCCATGACGCCCGCACCCACGCCTTGTGCTCGCCGGCCCGCTCGTCGGGCGGCGGCCAGCAGCCGGCGAAGCCGGTCACGAAGGCGGCGTCCCTGTTGCCCACCGCCCCGTCGTCCTCGGGCCGCTCGTTGAGGGCCCCGCCCAGGTGGAAGCAGATCGACTGGGACAGCGGCGAGGTGACGTTGAGGGCGCCCGCCTTGAAGGTGGCGAGGTAGTCCTCCGACAGCTCGGGGACGTACTCGGTCTTCCAGTAGTAGTGCAGGCCCTTGGGCTGGGTGGCGTCGAGCATCGACTGCTGCGCCACGTAGGTCTTCTCCATCACCAGGTCGGCGATGGGATCGCCGATGGCCTTGACCGGAGCCAGGTCAGCCTCGGCGTTGGGACCGGTGTGGCAGATCACCATCCCCACCATGGGCTTTCCGTGCCATTCGGGCGGGATGAAGAGCGCCGGCGGGGCCAGGCGGACGGTGCACACCGCGGTGAGCTCACGGGGCGCCGTGTCGGTGAGCTGCTTGTAGACGGCCAGCACGTCGTCGGCGCGCTCCGCGTCCCAGGCGATGAGGCCGCCGGTGATCGAGGGCCCGACCTCGTAAAGGCGGAAGGTGAAGCAGGTGGCCACCCCGTAGTTCCCGCCCCCGCCCCGCAGGGCCCAGAACAGGTCGGCGTCCTCGTCCCGCGACGCGGTGCGGGCCCGGCCCTCGGCGGTGACGATCTCCACCTTCTCCAGGGAGTCCACCGTCCAACCCCAGCGCCGGCTGAGGTACCCGATGCCGCCGCCGAGGGTGAGGCCGGCCACCCCCGTCTCGGAGACGAAGCCCAGCACGGTGGCCAGCCCGTGCTCCTGGGTGGCGTTGTCCACGTGCTTGATCAGGCAGCCGGCGTCCACGTGGACCAGCATCCGGTCCGGATCGACGACCACCCCCCGCATGAGCGACATGTCGAGGGTGAGGCCACCGGGTGCGATGGAGGTACCGGCGATGTTGTGCCCGCCGCCCTTGACGCTGATCAGGATGCCGTGCTCAGCCGCGAACTGGACGGCCACCATCACGTCGTCGGCCGACATGGGGCGCAGCACCAACCCCGGCTGGTTGGCCACCATGCCGTTCCACACCAGCACGGCCTCGTCCCAGCCGTCTTCGCCGGGACGCAGCATCGGCCCCTTGACCCGATCGGCCAGGCTGCTGATCTGCTCGGCGGACAGGTGGCGCTCGTCGCCCTCCAGTCCGGTGAGTGTGATTCCCGTCGCCATCTGCTTGCCCCCTTGCGTCGGGCTCAACGTACGTTGAGCTGGAAGTGGTACGTGGCGCCACCCTGGGCCCACCCGGTGGACAGCCCCATGCGGTGCACCCCGACGGGGAAGTCGGCCACGAAGGTGGCCGGGTTGGCCGGGGTCATCTCCTTGACACTGCCGGCGTCGGTGGCCGGGGCGTCGGTGCGGAACACCCGGGCGTCGAGCGGGGTGTCGAGGGCCTCCCATCGCACCGTCACCGTCTCGCCTCGCCGCACGTTGAGGATGGACGTGCCGCTCGGGAACCCGAAGGTGTCGGCGCACAGCGCCGTCCCGCCCGGCTCGGCCCAGCAGTAGGTGCCGAGCGTGGCCCGGATGGCGTCCTGGGGCGCCTGGAGGGTGGCCGGCGCCGGCCGGGGCGAGGGCCGGTTGACGGCCAGCCAGTAGCCCTTGCCGCCCGGGTGGGCGGCGAGGGCGGCCATGGAGCGGCGGCTGTCGGCGGCGTCGCCGAAGGAGGCCGCCTCGCCGAAGGGCAGGACGGTGCCCCTGGCGGTGGCCAGCCAGTAGCCCCTGCCGCCGGGGTGGGCGGCCATGCCGATGACCCGGTCGTTCGAGGTCAGCCGGCCGGTGCCGGCGCCGAGGAAGGGCGCGTCGAAGGCGAAGACGCCGCCGTCGGCGGCCACGAACCAATAGCCGGTGCCGTCGGGGTCGGCCGCCATCCCCACGATCGGCTGGTTGAGGCGGATGTTGCCGGTGGAGCCGGAGAACCTGGCGTCGCCGAAGGCGAACACGCCCCCGTCCCGGGCGACCAGCCAGTAGCCCTGGCCCGACGGGCTGGGTGCCATGCCCACCACCGGTTGGTTGAGGGGCACCGCGCCCATGGAGCCGAGGAAGGCGACGTCGAAGGCGAACACGCCGCCGTCGCCGGCCACGAACCAGTAGCCCTTGTTCCCCGGGTCGGCGGCCAGGCCCACGACCGGCTGGTTCAGCCGGAGGTTGCCGGTGGAGCCGTGGAAGACGGCGTCGCCGTAGCTGAACACCCCCCCGTCCCGGGCCAGGGCCCAGTACCCGTTCCCGGAGGGCGTGGCCGCCATGCCCACCAGCGGGGCGTTCAGGGCCAGCTTGCCGGTGGAGCCCAGGAAGGCGGCGTCGCCGAAGTTGAACACGTCCTCGCCGGGGAGGACGCCGGCGCCTGCCGGGGCCGGTGCGAGGGCGGGCAGCACCGCCACCACGAGGAGCGCCAGCAGCAGTCCCACCCGTGTGCCGTACCTCAGGGCACTCTCCTCCCTCGACCGTCCCGGGGGACCGGGCGCTGAGGGTAATGAAGCACTGCGGGGGGGGATCGTCAATCAGGAGGTCGTCCGGGACCTCAATCGGGAAGGAGCGGCACCGACATGCCGCCCTGGTGGCCGAGCAGCAGGGCCCGGGTCACCGCGCCCGACCCGAAGCGCTCCCGCACCGTGTCGAGGGCGGCGTCGAGGGCGTCGCCGGCGTGGGCGTCGAAGGGGAGGGCCAGCTGGACGGCGGCATCGTCGTCCAGGTTGGCGACGGCCACCCCCACCAGGGTGAGGGGGCGGCCACCGATGGACGGCAGCGACGCCGCCAGCAGGGCGCGTACGGCGGTGAGGACGGTGCGGGTGTGCGCCGTGGCGCGGGGCAGGGTGTGCGAGCGGGTGGCCCGGCTGAGGTCGTCGAAGCGGAGGCGCAGGACCACGGTGCGCCCCACCCTGCCGGCGGCGCGCAGGCGGCGGGTGACCCGGTCCACCAGGGCCACCACCTCGGCGTCGACGCTGTGGGCGGGCCGGCCCCGCATGCCGAGCGAGTGCTGGGCGCCGACCGACCGCCGCCGGCGGCCCACCACCACGGGCCGGGGGTCGCGGTTGTGGGCCAGGGCGTGGAG
>JBOGHQ010000456.1:0-1965 GCA_050744785.1 Acidimicrobiales bacterium
GCGCGCCGGCGGCGGGCGGCAGGCGAGAGATAGCCCTCGGGCACGACCCGCAGCGGCGGCCGCTCGAGCGGCAGGCGTTGGGGGACGGCGACGACGCGATCGGGAACGGTGTGCGGTGCAGCGGTGACGACGGCCATCACGGCCTCCCTCTGTCAGCGTCGGGATCGAGCCGCTCGCACGCCCGGAGGCGGGCGCTCTCGGCTCGGGGATTGGCGGCGAGCTCGGCGGTCGAGGGCTTGCGGGCGCCGCGAAACACGAGTCGGTGGGTGGGGACGGCTCCGCACACGCACGGCAGACCGGGCGGGCAGACGCAGCCCCCGGTCTCGGCCTCCCGGAAGCGGTCCTTCACGATGCGGTCCTCGCCCGAGTGGTAGGCGAGGACCACCAGGCGCCCGCCCGGGGCCAGGACGTCGATGGCGGCGTCGAGGGCGGGCCCGAGCACGTCCAGCTCGTCGTTGACGGCGATCCGCAGGGCCTGGAAGACGGCGCGGGCGGGATGGCCGCCCCGGCGGCGGGCCGGAGCCGGGACGGCGGCCCGCACCACCTCGGCCAGTTGGGCGGTGGTGGTGAGCGGCCGGGCCGCCACCATGGCGCGGGCCACCCGCCGGGCGAAGCGGCGCTCACCGCTCTCGGCGATCATCCGGGTCAGCTCGTCCTCGCCGGCCGTGTTGGCCACCTCGGCCGCGGTCCGGCGCTGGGAGCGGTCCATCCGCATGTCCAGCGGCCCGTCGTGGCGGTAGGAGAAGCCGCGCTCGGGCCGGTCCACCTGCGGCGAGCTCAGGCCGAGGTCGAAAAGGGCGGCGGTCAGCGGGCCCAGGCCGGCCACCAGCTCGGGGAGGCGGTCGAAGCGGGCGTGGTGGAGGGCCAGCACCCGGTCGCCGAAGGGCGCCAGGACGAAGGCGGCCGCGGCCAGGGCATCGGCGTCGCGGTCGATCCCCACCATGCGGAGGCCGGGGTGGGCGGCCAGCAGTGCGGCGGCGTGGCCGCCCCCGCCGAGGGTGGCGTCCACGAACACGCCGTCGGGAACGCCAGCCAGCAGGCCGGTGACCTCGCCGGCCATCACGGGAAGGTGGGCGAACGCCTGGGTCATCCGCAACCCCTCGACCGGTCCGGTACCGGCGGGGGCCGTCCCCGGCCGGCAGAACGGGAAGCACGCGGAGAGGTCTTCCACCTCGCCGGTCGAGGGGCTGCGCATGGTCCGGGTCACCTCGCCTCTATGAGCGCCTCCTCGGTGGGGGCCAGCTTCTCGGCCCAGCGATGCGGGGCCCACAGCTCGATGCGGTTGATGGCGCCCATCACCAGTACCGGGCTCTCCGCCTCCAGCTGGGCAAAGGCCCGCAGCGGCGCGGCGATGGGGACCCGCCCCTGCCGGTCCACCTCCACCTCCTGGGTCCCGGAGGCGAAGACCCGGGCCAGGTTGCGCTCGGCCGAGCCCTGGTCCTGGGCCGCCTCCAGGGCGGCCGACTGGGCCTCGAACTCCGGCGGGGCCCACAACGCCAGGCAACCCTGGTGGTACTGGGTGAGGTACCCGCCGTGCGGGAACTCGGCCCGGAACTTGGCGGGCAGGATGACCCGACCCTTGGGGTCGATCGAGTGCTCGTAGCGTCCGTAGAACTTCATGACCGATCGAGCTGCTCCACACCAGGCTGACCCACCGCGCTCCCTGCGGCCAGGGGACCCCTCCCCTTCCCGCCACTTTGCGCCACCATAAACCACCGGGCACCCCGGGTCAACGCCGTTGCCACCCACGACCCCTGCAACGCGCCCCGATCGGCGTGGGACGTTGCCCCGTTCTGGTCCCGGAAACGGGTCCGGTTCGGTACCGCTATCGGGACCAGAACGGCCGGGGCGGTCAGGGCAGGCGGGCCAGCAGGGCCGCCTCCACGTCGGCGGCGAGTCGGTCGAGGGCCAGCACGGCCCCGGCCAGGTCGGCGGCGGCCGCATCCCGGTCGGCGGGGCGGACGC
>JBOGHQ010000457.1:0-1588 GCA_050744785.1 Acidimicrobiales bacterium
CGGTGACAAGGGCCGCCCAGAGCAGCCCCGAGCGGCCCAGGTGCGGGGCGGCGACGACCAGCACGGCGACGGCGGCCATCTCGGTGGCCGCCAGGGACGCCACCCACCCGACGTGGCCCTGCGGCTCATCGGTCAGGGGAGGCGCCGGTGCCTGGCCCCGGGTCGTGAGCATGGCCACGGGACCTGCATTCCCGGCGCCAACGGTGCCCAACCCGACTCATGGCTCAAAACGCGCCGGCACGGCGTTCGGCCCGACGGTCGCCACGGCCGAGGCGGACACCGAGGATTCCTCGTCCGGGGCTCCAGGGGCCAGCGGCGGGCCCGGTGACACAAGCGCCGACGACGTGGCGGGGAACGCCGCCAACAGGGCGGCCTTCGAGCGCTACAAGGCTGAGCTACGGGCGGCGATGGAGATGCCAAATGCCGAGGATCCAGATCTCGTCGACCTGATGGACGATCTGTACCGCCACAACGCCGAAGTCGGCAGCGGGAGCACGGCTGCTGCGGCCCGACAAGAGATCGCGACCGTGACGATGGTGAGGGGCGGCGACCACGTCCGAACGTCGCAACACTACGTCGTCGCACTCGAACGGTGGCTTGACGCACATCCCACCGCCTCGCCACGTGACCGTGCCGCGGCCGAGAATAGGAAGAGGTCGACGGGGTATGGGTCGCGCGTCCGCCGCAGCCGGATGCCGGCGATCGCGCATCCACTCCTCGGGGGCCAGCTCCGGCCGCAGGTCGAGGCGGGCCAGCACGCCGAGCACGGCCGGCGCCTCCTCCAGGGGCAAGACCACGTAGGCGTCGACCAGCTCCGCCTGATCCAGCTCATCGCGCACCTCGAGGATGAGGTCGACCAGGCTCACTGCCGGGTGGCGGCGGCCGCATCGAGCACGGCCGTGACGATGGCGGCCAGCTCAGGGCCTGTGAGGTGCGCCGGCACTGCCAGGTCGCCTTCGGTCGGGTCGCCCGCGGTCCGCTCGGGCCGATCCTCGCCGGGAAACCACCCGGCACGGGGAAGGGGCAGTAGATGACGCGGTCGCCAGCCGTGGCCGCGAGCTCGAAGCCGCAGGCGACGACGAGGCGGTTGAGGGTGTCGGCCGTGGGAACCCGCCGGCCGGCCTCGATGGCGGAGATGTTCGACTGCCGCACTCCCGAAACCTCGGTCAGCGCCCGCTGGGTCAGTCCGCGCTCCTCTCGCTCGAACGAAGGCGCCGTACTCGCTCCAAGCATCGACTTCGATAACGGCGAGCACCGGAGATCCTTCCGACTTTCTGTGACCGCGGCCGGCCCTCCCCCCTCCTACCGGCGTCCGAACGACCCAGAGGAGGGGGACCAATGTCCGACCAGAACGACAGCGTCGAGCTCACTAGCAGCACCGAGACCCAGCCGGCGCGCCGCCGCCGTCGCCGGGTCGTCATCGCCGCCGTGGCGGCTCTCATCCTCGCCATCCTCGCCGCCAGCCTGCTCGGGCAGGGTGGTGGCCCCAGCCGTGCCGCCGCCGTGCCGGGCCCGTCCGGCGAAACGGGGGAGCCCGCCGCCGGCGAGAACACCGCCGGCCAGCCCGGCCAGCCGAGGCAGCCGGGGC
>JBOGHQ010000458.1:0-4223 GCA_050744785.1 Acidimicrobiales bacterium
GCACCGGCGCCGGTCCCTGGCGGCGGGGTCCGCCCTTCGTCGCCGGCGGCGGCGGCGGCCGGCCGGCGGCGGGGCTGGTCCACCAGCTGCACGTCCAGGCCGTGGTCGGCGAACAGACCGCTCGCCGCTGCCCCGAACAGGGGCAGGTTCATGCCCGGCTGTCAGACCGGGGCGAACAGGCCGAGGCGGACCTGGTCGGGTGCCCCTCGTCCACCGGCCATGGCGGCCTCCTCCCGGCGGTCTATCTCGGTACGGCGGCGACGCTCACGATGCGGCTGGCCAGCCTCACCCCGCCCAGGCTCCCGAAGAAGGGCGCGTTGAGGGCGAACACCCCGCCGTCGGCGGCGGCCAGCCAGTAGCCGGAGCTGTTGGCCACCGGGGCCATGCCGACGATGGGCTCGGCCAGGCGCAGGCCGCCGGTGGACCCCGCGAACCTGGCGTTGCCGAAGGCGAACACGCCCCCGTCGGAGGCGGTGAGCCAGTAGCCCCGGCCGCTGACCGTGGACGCCATGGCCACGATGGGGCGGTTGAGCCGGATGTTGGCGGTGGAGCCGTAGAAGTTGGCGTCGCCGAAGGCGAACACGCCGCCGTCGGCGGCGGCCAGCGTGTAGCCCCCGCCCGTGGCCGCCGGTGTGGCACCGACGATGGGTTGGGTGAGCTTGATCCCGCCCGTGGACCCGAAGAAGCTGGCGTCGCCGAAGGCGAACACGCCGCCGTCGGCGGCCACCAGCCAGTAGCCCTGGTTGGTCCGGGTGGGTACGAGGGCGACCATCGGCGCGTTGAGCCGCCGGCCGCCCGTACTGCCCCTGAACGGGGCGTCGCCGAAGGCGAACACGCCGCCGTCGGCGCCCACCAGCCAGTAACCCTTGCCGGTGGAGGTGGGCACGATGCCCACGATGGGGCTGCTCACCCGCGGCACCGAGCCCAGGAAGGGCGCGTCGCCCATGGCGAACACGCCGCCGTCGGCACCGGCCATCCAGTAGCCCCGGCCGCCGAAGGGGGCCGGCTTCTCGAGGACGTACAGGCCCGAGTTGAGGTCGCTGATGACGATGTGGGTGGCGGTGTAGGCCACCCCGACGACCCGGGCCTTGGCCGGCACCGTGCCGGTGGGGTCGGGAGTGTCGGGCGGCACGAATGACGCGATCTCGGCCGGCACGCCGCTGCCGAGGTCGAGGACCCGCAGGCCGTCGGAGTTCCAGGCCACGTAGGCCCGGTCGTTCTCGACCACGGCGTGGTGCACGCTGTAGAGGCCGCGGTAGTCGGGCGGCGGCATCTGCCTGGAGCGGCTGGACTTGAAGTAGGCCACCTCGCTGGGCGCGGCCGGGCTGGTGTAGTCGATCATCCGAAGGCCGCCCCACTCGCCGGGCAGGTCGACCAGGGCGCCGGTGACGGGCTGGCCGCCGGTGCAGGTGCCGGTGTTGGCGGTGGCGCCGGGGGTGAAGCTCGGGCACAGCACCGAGCGGATGGCGAAGCCGGCCGGCTGGTTCACCTGGAACCCGGGGATGGAGACGTCGCCGGTGAGGGCCCCGTTCTGGTCGGTGGCCTCGCGGGGCGACCCGGTGGGGGGGAACCCGGCGATGGAGAAGGGGATGGGGTTCCGTGTGATGAGCACCACGCCCAGGGCGCCGGCGTCCATGGCCCGCCGCACCCGGCTGTTGAAGGTGCAGGCGGTCGCGTTCAGCGTGGGCTGGGTGGCCGGGTTGATGTTGTCGTCGGCGAACAGCAGCTTGCCGCGCGGGTCGGTGAGGTAGGGGTCGGGAGGGATGACGGTCGGCGGCGCGGGCGAGCGCGCCGGGCAGCCCCGGCCCACGTAGGCCAGCTCGCCGGGGACCTGGCCCCCGGGATGGCGGAAGATCTGGGAGACGAACTTCTGGTCGGCGCTGGTGAACAGGTCCGAGCAACCGACCTTGTCGCCGGCGATGCTGGCCGGCGAGCCGACGCGGAAGGCCGACCGGGGCCACCAGATGTCCTCCTCGGCCACCAGGGCCAGCTCCCGGCCGGCCAGCTGGGCCGGGGCCACGTGGGCGGCCTGGCCCTCGACCGACCAGTCGTCGGGGAAGCTCCACTGGCCCAGCTGCTCGGGGTTGGCCAGGTCGGTGACGTCGAGGACGAACATGCCGCCGTCGAGGTAGGGCACGAGGACCTTGGTGGCGTCCGGGTTGAAGCGCGGGTTCCGGCTCCCGCTGCGGGGGTAGCAGCCCAGGTTCGACGTCCGGGGCGGCGCGTCGCCGAGGGGCGGCCACGTGCCCACCTGCACGGGATTGGCCGGGTCGGTGGTGTCGAGGATGCGCACGTCGGTGAACGGCGTGTTCCGGTCTGCGCCGTCGGGGCGGGAGGCAAGGGTGAGGACGCGCCCGTCCCGGGTGCGCTTCAGCTCCACCGAGAAGATGTCCTGGGCGCAGCGGTTGTCGGCTCCAGCCGGCGGGCGCCCGCAAGGAGGCGAGGCAGGGTCGACGTTCTCCGCGTCGGACATGTAGCGGCTGATGAAGCGGGGCTCGGAGGGGTTGGTGACGTCGTAGTAGGCCACGCCGCGGTGGGCGAAGCTGCCGGTGAGCACCACGCCGCGCTCCCGGAACGTCTCCTGGTCGTAGTCGCAGGAGGCGTAGGCGATGGCGGCCAGGTCGCCGCGGAACTTGGGCGTGCTGACCCGGAGGACATCGACGTCGGGCACGGCCTGGCCGGCCGGCACGGGGATGGTGGCCGCCACCTGGGGCTTGGCCGGGTCGGACAGGTCCACGACCTTGACCGGCACGGTGGCGCAGGGCGGGGCGTTGTTGTCGGCCGCGAACTTGGTGTTGGCCGTCTGCATGGTGTTCATGGGGACGTAGCCGGCGCCCACGATGGCGGTGTTGCCGGAGATGGCCACATCGCCATTGAGGCCGGCGCCGCCGAGGTTGTTGTGGCCCACCAGCTGGATGTTCGAGGCCTGCCCCATGCCCCCGATGGGCTCCGTGCCGGGCGTGACCTGTGCCTCGCCCGAGCCGGGGAGCCCGGCCACGGCGACCAGCAGGGCCACGGCCACCGCCGCCTGCCCCGCCTTCCGCCGCGCCCTGCCGCCGTTGCTTTCGAGTACGTGCCGACCCCGGCTCATCTCGCTCGTCCCTCTCCCCTGCCAACTGCGATTGGCTGCAAGGCTAGACCTGCTTTCGCATCTATTGGTGTCGTCAGAAGGTGCGGGCCAGGGCGGACATGCCGACCACCGGCTGGACCAGGTTGAGGCTGCCCGCCGACCCGAAGAACGGGGCGTCGCCGAAGGCGAAGATGCCGCCGTCGCGGGCCGCCAGCCAGTAGCCGGCCCCCGGCCCGGTGGCCGCCATGGCCACGATGGGGCCTTTCAGGGGCAGGCCGCCGGTGGACCCGAAGAACTCGGATTCGCCGAAGGCGAACACCCCGCCGTCGGCGGCCACCAGCCAGTAGCCGTCCCCAGCCGGGGCCGCGGCCAGGCCCACCACCCGTTGGTTCAGCCGGGTGGCGCCCATGGAGCCGAGGAACCGGGCGTTGCCGAAGGCGAACACCCCACCGTCGGCGGCGGCCAGCCAGTAGCCCTGGCCGTCGGCCGCGGCGGCCATGGCCACGACCGGCTGGGCCAGGGTCAGGGCACCGGTGGACCCCAGGAACCTGGCGCTGCCGAAGGCGAAGATGCCGCCGTCGGCGGCCACCAGCCAGTAGCCGAGACCGTCCGGAGCCGGGGCCATGCCCACGATGGGCCGGTTGAGCCGGATGGCGCCGGTGGAGCCGAAGAACCGGGCGTCGCCGAAGGCGAAGACGCCGCCGTCGGAGGCGACGAGCCAGTAGCCGCGTCCGGACGGCGTGGCCGCCATGCCGACGATGGGCCGGTTGAGCCGGATGGCGCCGGTCGATCCCCTGAAGGCCGCATCCCCGAAGGCGAAGATCCCTCCGTCCGACGCCACCAGCCAGTACCCGTTCCCGCCGGGGGTGGAGGCCATCCCGACGATGGGCTGGTTCAGGGTCATGGCCCCGGTGGACCCCCGGAACACCGCGTCGCCGAAGGCGAAGATCCCGCCGTCCGACGCCACCAGCCAGTAGCCGTGACCCGACGGCGTGGCCGCCATGCCGACGATGGGCCGGTTGAGCACGATGGCCCCCGTCGAACCGAGGAAGCGGGCGTCACCGAAGGAGAAGATCCCGCCGTCCGAGGCCACCAGCCAATAGCCGTCACCCGTAGGCGTCGACGCCATGCCCACGATCGGCTTGTTCAGCTT
>JBOGHQ010000459.1:0-3278 GCA_050744785.1 Acidimicrobiales bacterium
CCGTGCGGGTCCGCACGGTCACCACCGACGGGCTGCTGGGCACCGTGCTCGGGACCGTGATCTCCGGCTCCTACACGGCCCAGCTGCTGCTGTGGGACCCGATCGGCTTCACCACCGGCATCTGGGCCCCGGCCACCTGGTACACCTCGACCTTCTACCTGGTCGGTTGGCAGGCGGTGACGTGGGAGGGGTCGAAGTGGCAGGGCTCGAAATGGCAGGGCTCGAAGTGGCAGGGTCAGAGCGACCCGGCATCCACCTACGGGTCCAAGTGGCAAGGTTCTGACTGGTACGGGGCGTGGGAGTAGCCGAATCCTGCGAGGCCGGAGCCGAACCCCCCTCCGGTGACGGGCCGGTTCGGCCGGCCGTCTACTGGCTAACCGGCGTGCTGGCGGCCGCAGGTGCGGTCGCCGGCACGGCCGCGACCGGACTTCGAGACACGGCGGCGCCCGGGGTGCCCGCGGCCGCCGTCGTCGCCCTGTTCGCTGCTCTGACCGCCGCGGCCCGCCTCCAGCTGCGGTTCTCCTACCGAGGCCACTACGAAGCGCTCGACCTGTTCGATGCTGTGCTGGCACCGGTGATCTTCGTCCTATCGGGTCCGACCGCGGTCGTTCTCGCCGCCGGAGCGATGGCCATCTCGGAGCGCATGCTCGGAACCAAGCCGGTCAAGCTGGTGTTCAACGTTGCGCAATGGATGGCAGCCACAGGCGCCGGAGTCCTGACCTACGCCGCAATGGCAGAGGGCGACGCCACCTCGGCCCAGAACCTCCTCGCCCTCGCCGTGGCCATGGGGACCGTTGCTGTGGTGAACCACTTGGCGATGGTGGCCGTGCTCGCCCTGGTCACGCCAGAACCGGTGCGACATGTCCTTGAATCTGTGGCTCCGATCGTCGGCATCGGGTGGCTGCTGGGCGGTGTGCTCAACTTCACGTTCGGACTTCTCTTGGTGGCCGCTCTGGCCACCGGTGCCTGGAGCACCGTCCTGTTCGTGGTACCGCTAGGGATGCTGCACTGGGCCAACCGTGGCTACGCCGAGAGCCGTGCCGACCAGGCCCGCCTCAACGGCCTCCAGCGGGCGACCCACGCCCTGGTGGGCCCCATCGACCCTCGTGACGCCATCGGCGACTTCCTGGCCATCGTGCGGGAGTGCTTCGCCGTCGAGGTGGCCGAGCTGGTGCTCCCCGAGGGCGACGGCTACCGGGTCCAGCGGTTGAGTACGGCGGAGCCGACCGGCATCCGGTCGTGGACGTCGCCGCCGGACCCGCCCTCGCTGGCCATCCGCCTCCTCACTCTGGACGAGACGGTGCGTGTCACACCGTCGCACGAGGACGATTCGCTGCGCTCGCTGCTGCGGGACGAGGGGTGGCGCAACTGCCTGGGCACCCCCCTGGTCGTCCACGGCGTCCCCCAGGGCGTGCTGTGCGTCTACGACCGCACCGGCCTGGAGGGCTTCGAGGTCGGTGAGCGGGCCGTGCTGGAGGCGCTGGCCAGGGAGCTGGCCGGCGCCCTGGAGAAGGCCGAGCTGGTGGAGGAGGTGCTGCACCAGGCCCTGCACGACTCGCTCACCGAGCTGCCCAACCGCACCCTGTTCCACCAGCGGGTGCAACGAGCCATCACCGCCGCCAACCACACTGACGCCCACGTGGCCGTGATGCTGATCGACCTCAACCGCTTCAAGGAGGTCAACGACACCCTGGGCCACCACAACGGCGACCTGCTGCTGCAGGACTTCAGCCGCCGCCTCCAGCACAGCGTCCGGCCGGGGGACACGGTGGCCCGGCTGGGCGGTGACGAGTTCGCCATCGTCGTGCCCAAGGTCGCCGATCGGGCCGCCGCCGAGCGGGTGGCCAAGCGGGTCCTGCGCTCCCTGGAGGACCAGTTCCTGCTCAACGAGATGACCCTCGACGTGGATGCGGCGGTGGGCATCGCCCTCTTCCCCGACCACGGGCGGGACCCGGCCACGCTGCTGCAGAAGGCCGACGTGGCCATGTACTCGGCCAAGGGCGCCCTGAGCGGCTACGAGGTCTACAGCCCCGAGAACGACCGCTACAGTCCCCGCCGGCTGGCCCTGGTCAGCGAGCTGCGCAGCGCGGCGTCGAACGGCCAGCTGCGGGTCCACTACCAGCCCAAGTCCGACCTGCGAAGCGGGCGGGTCGTCGGCCTCGAGGCCTTGCTGCGCTGGGACCACCCCATCCACGGGCCGGTGCCGCCGGACGAGTTCATCCCCATCGCGGAGCAGACGGGCAGCATCCGGGCCCTCACTTCTTTCGTGCTGGAGGAGGCCCTCACCCAGTGCGGGACATGGCGCCAGGCCGGCCTGAACCTGGGCATGGCCGTCAACCTGTCGGTGCGCAGCCTCCTCGACGCCGAGCTGCCGGACGAGATCAGCCGCCTTCTGGCCGACACCGGCGTGCCGCCGTCGATGCTGACCCTCGAGCTCACCGAGAGCAGCATGATGGCCGACCCCCTGCGCACCGCCGACGTCCTGGCCCGGCTCAGCTTCCTCGGCGTGCAGCTGTCCATCGACGACTACGGCACCGGCTACTCGTCGCTGTCCTACCTGCGCCGGCTGCCGGTGGACGAGATGAAGATCGACAAGTCGTTCGTGATGCGCATGGGCGTGGACGACAGCGACGACGTCATCGTCCGCTCCACCGTGGACCTGGGCCACAACCTCGGCCTGCGGGTGGTGGCCGAGGGGGTGGAGGACCGGGCCGCCTGGGAGCGCCTGAAGGCCCTCGGGTGCGACTCGGCCCAGGGCTTCTTCCTGAGCCGGCCCCTTCCGGCCGAGGAGGTGGAGACCCTCATGGCCCGCCTCGACGCCGAGCGGCTGAACGCCACCGCCAGCTGAGGGGCGCTGACGGCTGGTCGTCCAGGGCCGGCCGGCTGCTAGCCTGGCTTCCCCGTGGCAAACATCAAGAGCCAGATCAAGCGCAACCTCCAGAACGAGCGCCGGCGCCTGCGCAACAAGGCAGCCCGCTCGGAGATCAAGACGCGCCTCAAGCGGGCCGTGACCGCGGCCGAGGCCGGCGCCGAGGACACGGCCGAGTCCCTGCGCATGGCCGTCAAGCGCCTCGACAAGGCGGCCTCCAAGGGGATCATCCACAAGAACCAGGCCGCCAACCGCAAATCCCGCCTCATGCGGCGCCTGGCCCGTATCTCCGCCGACGAGGGCTGACCGGGCCCTCGTCGAACAGGAGAGCGGCGGGCTTCCCCGCCGCTCCCCTGACCCCGGTTCGCGCCGGGGGGCTCTCTGGAGGTTTTGGTCCGCTATCCGGACC
>JBOGHQ010000460.1:0-8091 GCA_050744785.1 Acidimicrobiales bacterium
GCCGCCCGGTCCGCTCCGCATGGGCCGCCTCGGCGGTGGCGGCGGCTGCGTTGGTGGCGGTGGCGCCGGCCCGTTGGGCGCTGGCGTCGTTCGTCGACCCCGGGGCGGCTCTCGCCACGTGGTCCACGGACACCCTGGCTGCACCGAGCGACCTGACCTCGGGGCTGTGCCTGCTCGGCTCGGTGACCCTCAGCTGGACGGCGACGCCGAGCACGTGGGCCGATGGCTACGAGATCCGGTGGGGGACGACGCCGGGCGGCCCCTACACCACCGGTTCGGCCACCAGCGTCGTGACCACCGCGGCGATCACCGGGCTCTCGCTCCTCACCACCTACTACTTCGTGGTCCGGGCCTATGACGGCGGCTGGCGCAGCCCGTTCACCCCGGAGCGGGCGGTGGCCTGCTGACCGTGGGCCCCGCCGTTCTCGTCCGGTCCACCCGCATCAGGTGTGGGTGAGATCACGAAGAAGCGGTGACGCGGGTTCACAGCCCGACGGCGTCCTTGCCCTGGAGGAAGATGATGGCGCCCCACGCCAGCCACGACCCCAGCACGGTGGCCATCACCCGGCCCCGGATGACGTACCACACCGCGGCGGCGGTGGCGGTGGCCATGATGGCGCCGAAGCCGAGGCTGATGGCGGTGAGCGACACCAGCCGGGAGTAGGACGCGGGCGCGACGACAACCTGGATGAGGGTGGCCAGGGGCACCGCGGGCGCGGCCACGGCCCAGGCCAGCCGGCGGCGAGCCGAACGGGGCGGGGCCACGGTCCCGGCGGCGACGGCCGTTGCCCAGGCCGCCGTGAAGGCGGTGAGGGACCAGCCCGGGTGACGCTCCAGGGTGGTGCCGTCGGCCAGGTGCAGGCGGCAGATCTCGCCCAGGGGCCACCACGTCCGCTCTTCCGAGCGGGTGGCCCCCGGGATCCCGTGGTCCTGCCTGCAGAAGCCGTCCTGGCGCCGGGAGATCACCTCGTCGGCCACGCCGTAGGCCAGGACGGCCACCACGGCGAGGGCGGCGGCGGCGGCGGCGGCCGGCCCGAGCCAGGCCGGCCCCGGTCGAGGGCTGGGCGGGTCCACCGACGCAGAGTCTCCCGCACGCCACGGCTCAGCGCGCGCCAAGAGGCTCCGTCGCGGCTGCGGTGCTTCGCCACCGCTACGTGGGTGTGAGCGCCGGCCTGCGAGCGCTTCTGAAGCTCAAATCGGCCCGTGCGCCTCGCACGGGTTGACACGAGAGTCAGTGTTCTATTTTTGACTGCCGGGACGGCGGCGGCGACGACGAGCCCCGCACCACGGTGCCCGCCGCCCCCTCCACGACCAGCACCACGGCCGTCTCCTACCAGGTCCCTGCCGGCATCGACGCCGCCTACGTCGAGAAAGGTGATGGCCGCCCCCGACCGGATCGAGGGCGAGGCGGTGCGGCGGGTTGCGGCCCAGGGCCGCCTGGACGAGCAGTTCTTGCGCACCCTCGCCGCCATCTACATGCCCGAGGCCGCCGATCTCACCAAGCAGCTGGCCCCAGACCAGTCCTTCTCGGTGGACAACCCCATCGGCGCCGACGTGGCCATCGCGGCCAGGTCCCGCTACATCGTGGACTGGGGCGACGGCACGACCACCGCCACCAGCTCCCAAGTGGGGCCCGTGGCCCGGCGGCGACGTCACCCACACCTACACCCACATGGCGCCGGCCGTCACCATCATCGTCACGCACCTGTGGGAGCGACCTGGAGGTCCGGCTCGGCCCGGGGCGACCTGCGTGACCTGCGCACCGCCGCCACCCTCACCCTGCCGGTGCGCCAGCTCCAGGCCGTCCGCAACGTGTGAGCGCCGGGCTCCGAGCGGGCTCCTTTCGGGCCCACCCACATCCGGTGTGGCCCAGCCGGAGAAGAAGCGGGACGGCGGGGGTAGGGGCTCACGGGGTCGGCGCGGCCGCGAGGGGCGGTGGGGATCTGGGCGCCACAAGAGGCCGGCCTTTGCGCCGCGGCCCGCCAATGGCTGACCGCCGGCCGCCGGGCGACGGGCGACGGGCGTCGGCGCCCGGTCCGCATGGGCCGCCTCGGCGGTGGCGGCGGCGTTGGTGCCGCGTCGCGGCAGACGGCCCGTGTCGTCCTGTAGGCCGCGGCACCAGCGGGCGAGCCGTCGTGAGGGCGCTCGTGGTTGTCGTCAACGGGCATCACGCCGACGACACGGTGCAGCGCGATTCGGCCGGCAAGGGCAGAGGTGCTCACCGCCGTTCCGTCATGCGGTCTGCGCGGCGAGGGCGAGCTGGATCTGGCCGGCCACCCAGCGCGGACGCCGGTGGACGTCGGCCCACGTGAAGCGCAGGACCGTCCAGCCGGCCAGCACAAGGGCGTTCTGGCGGGCCCGGTCGGCACGGAACGCATCCAGCCCGGAATGGCTGGCATAGCCGTCGACCTCCACCACGAGGCGGGCCGCCGGCCAGGCGTAGTCGAGCCGGTAGGGCGTCCCCGGGAGCCGGTACTGGCGCTCCGGCAAGGGAAGGCAGTGGCGGCGGAGCAGCCGGTCCATGGCGCTCTCCAGCACGCTGGTGGGCCCGCCGCCGCGCTGATCGAGCCGGGCCGCCAGGCACCGGCGCAGCAGCACCACGCCGGGGCGGCCTCTCCGGGACCGGCGGGCCAACTCCGCCTCCACCCCGGCCACGGTGAAGAGACCAACGGCGACGCCCCGGTCAAGGGCCTGCTCCACCAGGGCCGCATCGTCCAGCGCCGCCAGGTCGACGACGGTCCGCAGCGCGCCCGTGCACGGCACGCCGTTCCTCCGCACGGCCCTCAGGTCCCCGGCCGGCCGCCGGTGGACGACGACGCCCGGCCCGGGTGAGCGTTGCAGGCGGCCCGACACGTCGAGGTGCAGGTCTCCCAGGCCCCACAGCCAGCCGGCGCCACGGTGGGAGGCCATGGCCCGGCCCGGCGGCCAGCACGGCGGCCAAGAGGGCCTGGACGTCCGTGGCCGGTGCGCCGGCGATCCGGTACACGCCCCGGTAGAGACGGTCCCAGCGCGCCGTGAGGGCTCCATGCTCGACCTGGCGGGCCGTGAGGCCCACCGCCAAGGCCTGGTGCAGGGTGAACAGCGCGTGCTGGCGCGCCGCCAGTCGTGTCAGCGGTTCTCTTCTCATGCGCCCACACTCCGTGTGGCTCGATTCAGCGAGAAGCGGCCAGGGGGAAGTGGGGCCGGCGAGAGAGGGGCGCCTGCGTCAGCGGAGCCAGTCGGGCGGCGGGTTGTAGCCCTCGCCGAACCGGCCGGTGGGCTCAAGGTCCTCCTGGGCCACCGTGGCCGACTGGTACGGGGCGGCCGGGGAGTCGTGGAAGAGGACCCAGTAGCTCCAGGTGAGGTCGTCGTGGAGCTCCTCGCACATGACCGCCCCCACCCGCCCGGCCACCTCCTCGGTGTGGGGACGGTCGAGGACCCGGACCTCCTGGTCGTACCCGAAGGCGGGGGCGGGAGCCAGCCACGCCCCGAGGAAGTGGGGGAAGTCCCGCTCGAAGTCGTCGATGCCCGGCGGCCGGCGGCCGAAGTCGAGGAACTCGCCCGGCTCGGTCCCGAAGCTCACATGGAGGCGGTCGCGTTCCATCGGCCCGATCACCTGCTTGGCATCGACGTAGAGCACGGCGTAGTGCCATGCGCCATCCGGCTTCTCGGCCTTGCCGACGATGACCCCCGAGGGGGCGAGGTCGCCTGGCTCCATGAACTCATAGAGATCGACGTAGCTGAAGAACGGGAGCCCGTTGGTCTCGTCGGGGTAGGGGATCCCCGAGGTGGTGCCGTCCTCGTTGACGACGCTGGCGTCGCCCTCTTCGGTCACTCGCATCCGCAGCGAGGGCGCTTCCGGCTTGGGTGGCTCCATGCGGCCGGTGGTCTCGAGGTCCTCCTCGCGGAAGTCGTGCACCTTATGGCGCCGCCGAGGCAGTGAAACCGCGTAGCCCCATCGCCCCTGATCGTCCTTGGACGTCCCGCCGACTCTTCCAACCAACCCGGCCAGCCCTGACGAGACCGTGCGCTCGTTGGTTCGGACATGAACGATCTCACGACTGGCGAACCGAGGACCTCGTCGCAGTTGCATCAGTGCGTGATCTTTCCACGTAGGTCGACGTTGAGATGCTGGCCGTCCTTGGACAGTAACGCCAGCCGCGAACCGGGACGCACCTGGATGTCCCACTCGAAAGGATCGCCTGGCGTGATCGAGCGCCCCTTCCGCCAGACGTTGCCATGTGCGTCCTCGTAACCCCGTTGCTCCCGGTCCCATCGGAGCGGCTTGGTGGGATGCCAGTCCGGCGGGGGCTTGTAGGCGACCTCCGCCTCCTTGTCGAAGGGGAGCCGAGCCTTCCTGAGACGGTCATCCCTTGTCGGCGGCGATGCCGGCGGCCCGCTCCCGCCCTTGCCGCCGGCCTTCCCGCCCTTGGCCATGAGGACGAACCCGCCCGGCACGGCCACCAGCTGGAGGGCGTTCTCCCGTCGCCACTCCACGGCCGGGCCGCACTGGAGGGCGGCCGAGGCGAAGAGGGGCTCGCCGAGGGGGGCGTCCCGGCCGTCTGCCTCGGTGCGCCGGCCCTGGATGGGCACGGCCACGGTGCCGCAGCGTCCGGGAATGAAGCCGGGGAGGTGCCAGTCGCCCGAGGCATCGGTGTGCCGGTCCTCCTCGAGACGGGTGGCCCGCCGCCGGAGGGCGGCGGCGTTGCGGTCCAGCCACTCCTCCAGCCGGCCGAGGGTCCGGGCGCCGGGGTCGGCATGCCGGCCCTGGGCGGCGGCTGTCTCGATGCGCCGCCGCAGCCAGGCCACCTCGTCCGTGGCCCGGACCAGTTGGGCGGCCAGCCGGCGCAGGTCCTCGGGGTTGGCGCCGACCATCTGCACGGGCCCCGGTCTAGCATTTCATGCCCTTCCATTCAAGCCGACGGGCCCCGAGCGCCTTCTATTCCGGCCCACCCACATCTCGTGTGGCTGGGGTGGAAAAGAAGCCGGGGGAGGCCGGCGTCAGCGGAGCCAATCGGGGGGCGGGTTGTAGCCCTCGCCGAACCGGCCGGTGGGCTCGAGTCCTCCTGCTTGTCCGACAGGCCCGTGGCGAGCGCCTGTCGGCGGGTGAAGAGACCGTGCTGGCGTCCCGCTAGTTGGTTTAGGGCTTCCGTGGTCACTTCCCGCCCTCCATTGGCGATTTCTGCCCGCGGAACGGGCACACCGGTGGTGTGGGGGAGTGGTGGCACCCAGCATCCCGCCGGCCTGTGACAATGGGCCGGAGCGATGGCTGAGTACCTGATCATCACCGGGCTGTCCGGCGCCGGCCGCTCCACGGCGGCGGCGACCCTGGAGGACATGGGGTGGGTGGTCATCGACAACCTGCCGCCGGCTCTCATCCCCCAGGTGGGCCAGCTGGCCCTCACGCCGGGGTCGGAGACGGAGAAGGTGGCCCTGGTGAGCGGGCGCGGCGGGGGGGCGGTGGTGGAGGAGCTCACCGGCGCCATCGACCAGCTGCGCCACGTGCCCAACAGCCAGGTGCGGGTGATGTTCCTGGACGCCGCCGACGACGTGCTGGTCCGCCGCTTCGAGGGCACCCGCCGGCGCCACCCGGCCGGCGGGACGACGGTGAGCGAGGGGATCGCCATCGAGCGGGCCGCCCTGGAGCCCATCCGGTCCCAGGCCGACATCCGGGTCGACACCAGCGAGCTGAACGTGCACCAACTGCGGGAGCGGCTGGTGGAGCTGTTCCAGCCCGACCCGACGGGCGGCATGCGCACATCGGTGGTTTCGTTCGGCTACCAGCACGGGATACCGCTCGACGTGGACCTCGTGTTCGACTGCCGCTTCCTCCCGAACCCGCACTGGGTGGACGAGCTGCGCCCCCTCACCGGGCTGGACCAGCCGGTGCGGGACTACGTGATGGCCCAGCCCGACACCAAGGAGTTCCTGGCCCGGCTGGCCGACCTGTTCACCCTGGTCCTGCCCGGCTACGTCAAGGAAGGCAAGACCTACCTCTCCATCGCAGTGGGCTGCACCGGCGGCCGGCACCGCAGTGTGGTGCTGGCCGAGGAAGTGGCCCGGGCCATGGAGGCCCACGGCTTCACGCCCGCCGTCCACCACCGGGACATGGGCCGGTGATCCCGCCCGCATCACCCGGCGGGCCCAGCGTGGTGGCCGTGGGCGGCGGGCACGGCCTGGCCGCCAGCATCGAGGCGGTGCGCCGCTACGCCGGCCACGTCACCGCGGTGGTGAGCGTGGCCGACGACGGCGGGTCCAGCGGCCGGCTGCGGGAGGCGCTCGGCATCTCCCCGCCCGGCGACATCCGGCGCTGCCTGGTGGCAATGGGCGACCCCGGCTCGCTGTGGGCCCGGGCCTTCGAGCACCGTTTCGAGGCGGGCGAGCTGCAGGGTCACTCCCTCGGCAACGTGGTGATCGCCGGCCTCACCGCCACCGCCGGCGACTTCCTGTCCGCCATCGACACCGCCGCCCGCCTGGTGGGGGTGGGCGACGTCGGCCGGGTCCTGCCCGCCACCGAGGCGCCCGTGGTGCTGGAAGCGGAGGGGGAGAACGGCACGGTGCGTGGCCAGCTGGCCGTGGCCACCGGCACGGTGGCGGGCCGTATCAAGCGGGTGGGCATCGTGCCGGCCGACGCCGCCACGCCCGCCCCCGCCCTGGACGCGGTGGCCGGCGCCGACCAGGTGGTCATCGGCCCCGGCTCGCTGTTCACCTCCGTGCTGGCCGCCCTGGCCGCCCCCGCCCTCAAGGCGGCGGTGGCCGCCACCGCGGCCCGCCGGGTCTACGTGTGCAACCTCGGCCCCCAGGTGCCGGAGACGGCCGGCTACGACCCGGTCGGCCATGTGGAGGCGCTGCTCGACCACGGGGTGGAGGTGGACGCGGTGCTGTGCGACCGCCGCTTCGCGCCGCCGCCCGGGGCCCACCTGCCGGTGCCCGTCCACACCGCCGACCTGGCCCGCGACGACGGCCGCGGCCACGACCCCGAGCGCCTCGCTTGGAGCCTGCGGGACCTGCTCGGTTAGGGTTCTGGAAAACCAGAACGTGACTGAAACGGGAGGAAGATCATGGCGGTGCGGGTCGGGATCAACGGCTTCGGGCGCATCGGGCGCAATTTCTTCCGGGCGGCCAGGGCCTCCGGCGCCGACATCGACATCGTCGGTGTGAACGACCTGGTCCCGCCGGAGACCAATGCCCACCTCCTGAAGTACGACTCGACCCACGGCCGCCTGGACGCCGAGGTCGTGTCCAGCGACAACGCCATCACCGTGGACGGCAAGGAGATCAGGGTCTTCGCCGAGCGTGACCCTGCCAACCTCCCCTGGGCCGACCTGGGTGTGGACGTGGTTGTGGAGTCCACCGGCTTCTTCACCGACGGCGAGAAGGCCTCGGCCCACATCAACGGCGGTGCCCCCCGGGTCATCATCTCGGCCCCGGCCACCAACGTGGACGGCACCTTCTGCGTGGGCGTGAACGACGACGCCTTCGACCCCGACGCCCACAAGGTCATCTCCAACGCCTCGTGCACCACCAACTGCTTCGTGCCGATGGTGAAGGTCCTCGACGACGCCTTCGGCGTGGAGAAGGGCCTCATGACCACGGTGCACGCCTACACCAACGACCAGAACCTGCTGGACCTGGCCCACAAGGACCTGCGCCGCTCCCGCGCCGCGGCGGCCAACATCACCCCGTCGTCCACCGGCGCGGCCCGGGCCACCGGCCTGGTGCTGCAGGCCATGCAGGGCAAGCTGGACGGCACCGCCCTGCGCGTGCCCGTGCAGGACGGCTCCATCACCGACCTGGTGGCGGTGCTCGGCCGTGAGGTCACCGTGGACGAGATCAACTCGGCGTTCGAGAAGGCCGCCGCCGACGGGCCGCTGTCCAAGGTGCTCGTCTACACCGACGATCCCATCGTGTCGTCCGACATCGTGGGCTCGCCGGCCAGCTGCACCTTCGACTCCCAGCTCACCATGGCCTTGGGCAGCCTGGTGAAGGTGCTGGGCTGGTACGACAACGAGTGGGGCTACTCGAACCGCCTGGTCGACCTGGCCCTCATCGTCGGCGCCGCCAACCAGAAGTAGTGCAGCTCCCCCAGCTGGAGGACCTCCCGGATCCTTC
>JBOGHQ010000461.1:0-12024 GCA_050744785.1 Acidimicrobiales bacterium
CGACGGCGCCAGCGCGCCGTGGACCGTCGACGGCGCCTCGTCCATCCACCGACCGCGGCGATGACCGCGGCCGGCGCCGTTCGCGCCGGACGGCGCTGGAGCCGCGAGGGGATGTCTCCGGCCACCGGCAGAGTTGACCACACGCCTGGTCCAATCAGGGGCGCAGAGGAAGTCTCGCCCGTCCACGAAGAAGCGCAGGTGAGGGTGGGTGGGCCGGGTGAAGGAGGGCGCTGTCCCGAACGACGCGCTGTCGCGTTGCCTCGCGCGTCAGGCGACCTCGAACAGGATCATGTTGCCGAGCCGGCCCGTGCTCGGCGGTGCGGGGACGCCGTCCACCTGGCGAGCGTTCTCACGTCGGCGGACGGGGCGCCCATATTGGCTGTGTCAGGCCGAAAGTCGCGTGCCGCAGTCGTGCAGCAGCCCTCCGGTGGTACGCCGGTAGCGGCGCTGGTCGGGAGGATGGTAACCAGTTCTGGTCCCGAAAGGGACGAACGGGTCCCGTTCCGGGGACCAGTTCGGCCCGAGAGGGACCGGGGTACGGTGGGAGTCGTGCCCAGCGAATCGATCACCATCACCGACAACCGCACCGGCGAGTCGTTCGAGGTGCCGATCGTGAACGGGGGCGTCTCGTCGGCGGAGTGGCGCAAGGGCCTCCCCGACGTGCTGTTCTACGACCCCGCCTTCATGGCCACCGCCGCCTGCCAGAGCTCCGTCACCTACCTCGACGGCGAGGCCGGCATCCTGCGCTACCGGGGCTACCCCATCGAGCAACTGGCCGAGCGCTCGTCCTACCTCGAGGTGGCCTATCTCCTGTTGTACGGCGAGCTGCCCAACAGGGAGCAGTTCGACGGTTGGGTGAAGGATGTGACCTACCACACGTTCATCCACGAGAACGTGCGCAAGCGCTTCCTGGAGGGCTTCCACTACGACGCCCACCCCATGGGGATGCTCATCTCGGCCGTGGCCGCCCTGTCGACGTTCTACCTGGATGCAAAGAGCATCCACGACCCCGACGTCCGCATGAAGCAGATCGTGCGGCTGATCGCCAAGATGCCCACCCTGGCCGCGGCCGCCCATCGCTTCAGCATCGGCATGCCGTTCGTCTACCCCGACAACTCCCTCGGGTTCGCGGCCAACTTCTTGTCGATGATGTGGAAGGTGGCCGAGCCCCGCTTCGACGCCAACCCGGCCCTGGCCCACGCCCTCGACGTGCTGTTCATCCTCCACGCCGACCACGAGCAGAACTGCTCCACCACCGCCATGCGCACCGTGGGGTCGGCCCACGCCGATCCCTACTCGGCCACCGCGGCGGCGGCCGCCGCCCTCTACGGGCCCCGCCACGGGGGAGCCAACGAGGCGGTGATCCACATGCTCACCGAGATCGGCTCCGTCGACAACGTGCCCGCCTTCATCCAGGAGGTGAAGTCGGGCAAGGGCTCCCGGCTCCAAGGCTTCGGCCACCGCGTCTACAAGAGCTACGACCCCAGGGCCAAGATCATCAAGCAGGTGGCCGACGAGGTGTTCGAGGTCACCGGCAAGGGCCCGCTCCTCGACATCGCCCTCAAGCTGGAGGAGGTGGCCCTCTCCGACGAGTACTTCACCTCCCGGCGCCTCTACCCCAACGTCGACTTCTACTCCGGCCTGATCTACCAAGCCATGGGCTTCCCCATCGAGATGTTCCCGGTGCTGTTCGCCATTCCGCGGACCTCGGGGTGGCTGGCTCACTGGGTGGAGCTGCTCGACCAGGACGCCAAGATCGCCCGCCCTCGCCAGCTCTACGTCGGGCCGGACGAGCGGGACTACGTGCCGATCGCCAACCGCTAGGGCGTGCCGTCGGCAGGGGAGATCTACCGGGCCCTGGCGCCCGCCGTCCTCGGGTACCTGCGGGCCCAGCGGGCCCCTGAACCCGAGGATGTCCTCGGCGAGGTGTTCCTCCAGGTGGCCAGGGACCTCGGGACGTTCCGGGGCGACGACGACGCCTTGCGCCGCTGGGTCTTCGCCATCGCCCACAACCGCCTCCTCGACGCCCGCCGCCGGGTGGCCCGCCGCCCCGCGACCGCCGACCGCCCCGTACCCGAGCAGGCCGCCCCGCCCCCGGACGTGGGGCTCGACCCCGCCCTCGTGGATGCCCTCGACGAGCTGACGCCCGACCAGCGCGAGGTGGTGGTGCTCCGGTTCGTGGCCGACCTGTCGCTGGCCGACGTGGCCCAGCTCACCCGCCGGCGGGTGGGGGCGGTGAAGGCCCTCCAGCACCGTGCGCTGGAGACGCTGGCCCGTTGCCTCTCGACCGGACCACCCGACGAGGGGCCGCCCGCCGGTCTGTCCGAAAAGGATGTTTCGTCCCCGCCCGTATCCTGACGTGCGCGAGCGGCGCTTACCTCGGCACCATGGCACACATCGACGAAGACGACGTCGTCCGGCGGCTGCGCTCCCTGGGCCAGCAGCCCATCGATCCGGACGTGGCCCACCGCCACACCTCCTACCTGAGCGTCACGCCCCTCGAGGGGCGGAGCCGCCGGCGCCCGCTGGTCACCGCCGCCCTTGTGGCCGGCGCCCTGCTGGGCGGTACCGGCCTCGCAGCCGCCGTCCCCGGCCCGCTGCCCACCCAGGCCGCCTCGGTGGCCCGAGCGGCGCTCGAGAAGGTGAACCTGGCCCAAGAGGACGACGAGGCCAAGGACGCCGCCAAGGCGGCCCGCAAGGCGGCCAAGGCGGCCGAGGGCAACGGCGTGGAGCGCTTCCTCGCCGGCTGCACGGCCGGGACGCCGCCCACCGCCTTCGTGGGGAACCACGGCCAGTACGTCAAGGCCCACCCGGACGACCCGGCCACCGCCGACCTCAACGAGCGCCAGGTGGCGGCCGAATCGGACTGCGGCAAGCCCCTCACCGCCGTGGAGAACCCGGCCGAGGCCGGAGCCGACGACGAGGAGAAGGGCAAGCCCGAGGACGCCGGCAAGCCCGAGGACGCCGGCAAGCCGGAGGACGCCGGGCGGCCAGAGAGCCCCGGCAACTCCGAGGCGACCCCCCCGTCCAGCACCCAGGCGGCCGAGCAGGGCGTCACCAACGCCGGCGACGCGGGCACGTCCACCAGCTCCAGCTCGACCTCCACGCCGTAACGATCCAGAACGCAGGGGAGGCCCCGCCCGGTGGCAGCGTGGCCACCGGGCGGCTACGCGTCCGGGCCCAGGGCCGGGCTGAGTCGCGCCGCCGACCTGACAGGATGGCCCGGTGCCGGCCCTCGACGACCTGGTGGACCTGCTGGACCTCGAGCCCATCGAGGTCAACGTCTTCCGGGGCCGCAGCCCCGACGACTGGCGCCAGCGGGTGTTCGGCGGGCAGGTGGCGGGCCAGGCCCTGGTGGCGGCCGGTCGGACGGTGGAGCCGGGACGGCCGGTCCACTCCCTGCACGCCTATTTCCTGCGCCCCGGCGACCCGTCGGTCCCCATCCTCTACGACGTGGACCGCATCAGGGACGGGCGCTCCTTCACCACCCGCCGGGTGGTGGCCATCCAGCACGGCGAGGCGATCTTCAACCTGGCCGCCTCGTTCCACCGTCCCGAGGAGGACGGCTTCGACCACCAGCTGCCCATGCCCCCGGCCCCGCCCCCGGAGGACCTGCCCACCTTCGGAGAGCGTATGGAGCCCTCCAAGGAGCAGCTGGGGGAGTGGTACACGCGGCCCCGGCCCATCGACATCCGCCATGTGGCCGAACCGCCCCACGTCACCGCCGGCACGGCCCGCCGCCCGCCCTGCCAGCAGGTATGGTTCCGGGCCGACGGCCAGCTGCCCGACGACGTCCTGCTGCAGGCCTGCGTGGTGACCTACGCGTCGGACATGACGCTGCTCGACTCAATCCTCCTGGCCCACGGCACCAGCTGGCTCGACCGCCAGCTCATGGGCGCCAGCCTGGACCACGCCATGTGGTTCCACCGGCCCTTCCGGGCCGACGAGTGGCTCCTGTACGACCAGGAGAGCCCCTCCGCCTTCGGCGCTCGCGGTCTCGGCCAGGGCCGCATCTACACCCGGGGCGGCACCCACGCCGTCTCGGTGGTGCAGGAGGGCCTGTTCCGCAAGCGCCGCCCGCCCGCCTCCTAGCCTTGGCCGCCATGACCCGCCCCTTCGCCGCCGCCGCCCTGGTCGCCCTGGCCGCCTGCAACCCGGGCGCCGACGACCCCACCCTCGACGCCGGCGACACCGGGACCACGTCCACCGCCGCCGCCGGGGCCAGCTCCACCAGCACCACCGCCGTCCCCAGCACCACCGCCGCCCCCACCACCGCAGGGGCGGCCACCACCACCGTTCCCACCGGCGGGGTGGGCACCCTGCCCGAGGGCTCGCCCACCACGGTGGCCGACGCGCTGGGCACCAGCGAGGCGGCCATCCGCGACGCCGCCACACCCGCCACCGACCTGGAGCGCCACGGCCGGGCCCAGCAGGTGGCCTACCGCCAGCTGGCCGTCCACCCCGAATGGCTGGACCAGGTGCTGGACCGGCTGCCCGACGACCTCCACGGGATCGTGCGGGCCCACACCAGCGCCGGGATCGAACTGCGGGCCCTCACCAAGCCGCAGACGGCGCTGCCGCCGTGGCGGATCGTGGCCCCCGCGCCGGCCGACGAGCTGCTCCGGTACTACAAGGAAGCGGACGCCGCCGTCGGCGCGCCCTGGAACTACCTGGCTGCCATCCACCTGGTGGAGACCCGCATGGGCCGGATCCGGGGTACCAGCACGGCCGGGGCCCAGGGACCGATGCAGTTCCTGCCCTCCACCTGGGAGCAGTACGGCCAGGGCGGCGACATCGACAACAACCGGGACGCCATCTTCGCCGCCGCCCGGCTCCTGGTGCGCAACGGCGCCCCCGGGAACATGTCGAACGCCCTGTTCAACTACAACCGCAGCACCCGGTACGTGAGCGCCATCACCGCCTACGCCGAGCAGATGGGGGCCGCCGAGCGGGCCTACTACGGCTACTACCACTGGCAGGTCTACTACCGCATGGCCGACGGCGACCGGCTCCTCGCCGTCGGCTACGGCACCTGAGGAAGCTGCTCCGCGGACGCCGCGTCGGGCGTGAACAGCGTTCCCGTCGACACGAAGCTGGTCCGCCGGGCGATCTCAACGGCGTGGTCACCGAGCCGCTCGTAGAAGCGGCCCAGCAGGGCCAGGTCGATGGCCGCCGCCGTCCCCGCGCCGCCGGCCAGGAGGTTGGCCAACAGCTCGTTGCGCAGCAGGTCCAGCTCGCGGTCGGCCTGCTCCACCCGGTGGCCGGCATCGCCTTCCTCGGCCGCGTAGGCGGCCAGGGCGTCCTTGAACAGCGCCGCCGCGGCGGTGGCCATCTCGACGACGAGGGCGCGCAGGGCGGGGCTGAAGTCGGCCAGGTCGCGCTCGAAGCAGGCCGAGCGGGCGATGTGGGCCACCAGGTCGCCGGAGCGGGCCACCGCCTCGGTGAGGCGGACGAGGGCGGTCAGCTGGCGCAGGTCGAGGGCCATGGGTTGCTGGGTGGCGATCAGCTCGTAGGCGGCCAGCTCCACGTCCCGGGCCCGCGCCGACCAGCCCGCCGTGCGGGCGTCCACCTGCCGGGCCGAGCCGGCATCACGGCGCAGCCACGCCTCGGTGGCCTCCGGGATGGAACGGTGCACCTCGTAGCCGATGGCCAGGACGGCCCGCTGGAGTGACGCGATGCGCTGGTGGAAGTGCTGTCGCCCTGGCCCCCCGTCCTGCGGCGTGCCGCTCACAGCTCACCCCGAACGAGGTAGCGGACCCGCTCGCCGATGAGCACGGCGTGGTCGGCGATGCGTTCCAGGTAGCGGCCGACCAGCACCAGCTCCAGGGTCGTGGCCAGGTTGGGCGGGCTGGTGAACAGCTCGGACAGGAGTTGGCGGTGCAGGTCGTCCATCCGGTCGTCCCAGACGTCGAGGGCCTCAGCCCGCTCCACGTCACGGTCGGCGTAGGCGTCGATGGCGCCCTGGAGGAGGCGGCAGGCCTCCTCGGCCATCCGGGCCACGAGAGCCGCCACCCGAGGCGGGAGGGTTCCGTGGGGCAGGGCCGCGAAGCGGGCCACGTGCTTCACCAGCTTGGCCGACCGCTCCAGCTCGTGGGACAGGCGCACCACGGTGAGGACGAACCGCAAGTCGCTGGCCGCCGGCTGCTGGCGGGCCAGCACCTCGTAGGCTCGGGCCTCGCTGTCCCTGGTGGCCTGGTCGATGCGGGAGTGGTCGTGCACCACCTTCGTGGCCAGGGTGCGGTCGCCGGTGGCGATGGCCTCGGCCGCCCCTCCCACTGCTTCGACGACAAGAGCAGCGGCGCAGAGGATCTCCGCCTCCAGTTCCTCGAGCTCCCGGGCGAACGTCTTCCTGGTCGTTTCCGGCATGGCCCTTTCCTCCAAGATAGGGCTGTCGAGACCGCCCCGGACGGCATGGTCGCGACGGCGGGGTGAACACGCGGTGAACTCTTCGGCTTCCCAGCCCTGACCACACCGGTTGGTCCTGCCAGTCCCCTAAGGTGGCGCGACGTGGAGTGGGTGCTGGCCGTCCTGGCTCTCCTGGGCTCGGCCGGCGCCGCCCTGGCTGCGACGGCCAGGGCCCGCTCCGAACAGCGCCTGCGTGATGCCCTCGCCGCGGTGGCGTCCCACCTCGGCAGCGACCAGCCGTTCCCCCGAGATGAGCCACTCGACCGGAGTGTCGCTCGGGTCGACCGGGCCGCCACCGCTTCATTGGACAAGGTCGCATCGGCCGAGCGGCTCTCCGACGCTCTGACCGCCGTGCTGGGCGAGATCCCGCTCGGCGTCGTGGTCGCCAAGCAGGATGGCGACGTGCTCTTCCGGAACAGCGCCGCCGATCGCCTGCTCGGAACCCGGGCCGCCGATGCGCTGGCCATCCGGGCTGTGACGGAGCTGTTGGCCGAAGCCGCGGCCGGCCGGCCTGGGGCCCGGCCCCTCGACCTCTACGGCCCTCCCCGCCGCACCCTTTCCCTTACCGCCCTGGCTTTGGAAGGCGGTGGCGCCGTGGTCGTGGAGGACCTGTCCGAGCGCCGCCGCCTCGACGCTGTGCGCCGGGACTTCGTGGCCAACGTGAGCCACGAGTTGAAGACGCCGGTGGCCGCCCTCGGCCTCCTCGCCGAGACGCTCACGGCCGAGGACGACCCGAACGTCGTCAAGCGCCTGGCCGCCCGGATGCAGGACGAGGCCTTCCGGGTGGCCCGCATCATCGATGACCTGCTCGACCTGAGCCGGCTCGAGGGCGAGGAGACGAACCGGTACGAGCCGGTCCGGCTCCATGCGGTGGTGGCGGCCGCGGTCGACCAGGTTCGCCCGGCTGCGTCGTTGCGTCCCGTCGGCCTCGAGGTGGCCGACGTACCCACGACCTGGACGGTGCTGGGCGACCGCCGCCAATTGGTGTCGGCCCTGGCCAACCTGCTCGAGAACGCCGTGAAGTACTCCGACCCGGGGTCCCACGTGGAGGTGGCCCTGGCCACCGACGGCACCACGTTCGAGCTCGCCGTCCGTGACCGTGGCATCGGCATCCCGTCCCGCGACCTCGGTCGCATCTTCGAGCGCTTCTACAGGGTCGATCGTGGCCGAGGTCGCGACACGGGAGGTACTGGCTTGGGTCTGTCGATCGTCCGCCATGTGGCGTCGAACCATGGCGGGGAGGTCCTCGTCGAGTCCGTCGAGGGCGAGGGCTCGTGCTTCACGCTGCGCCTCCCCGCCCAGCCCGGTCCCGTCGGCGTGGTAGCGGAGGCCAGTTGAGCACCATGACCGATGCTCAACCCACGGTCCTCATCGTCGAGGACGAGGATTCCTTCGTCGACGCCTTGGTCGTGGGCCTGAAGCGAGAGGGCTTCCTGGTCCAGGTGGCGAGGGACGGCATCTCGGCCCTTGCCCTGTTCGACGCGGTGCGACCAGACCTGGTCCTGCTCGACCTCATGCTCCCGTCCCTCTCCGGGGTCGACGTCTGCCGCGAGATCCGCAGCCGGTCCCGCACCCCGATCATCATCGTCACCGCCAAGGGCTCAGAGATCGACACGGTGGTCGGTCTGGAGGTCGGTGCCGACGACTACGTGACCAAGCCCTATCGCCTCCGCGAGTTGGTGGCCCGCATGCGGGCCGTGCTCCGCCGCGCCCCCCGTCGTGACGAGGGGGTAGCCGGCGGGTCGGTCCTGGAGATCGGCGATGTACGCCTCGACCCGGAGCGCCACGAGGTCAGGGTCCGGGGCGGGGAGGTGGCCCTCCCCCTCAAGGAGTTCGACCTGTTGGAGATCCTGCTCGACAACGCCGGTCGTGTCCTCACCCGCGACACCCTCATCGACCGGGTGTGGGGCTCCAACTACGTCGGTGATACGAAGACCCTCGACGTCCACATCAAGCGGCTCCGCTCCAAGCTGGAGGAGGATCCTTCCCAGCCGCAGCGCATCGTCACCATCCGCGGCCTGGGCTACCGCTACGAGCGCCCCAGCTGTGACTGACGGCGAGCGCCGAGCCTCTCCCCCGGCGTCTGCGACACTGGACACGGTGGTCGAGACCCGGAGGCACTACCACGAGCAACTGGCCGGGATGAAGGCCGAGACCGTGCGGCTGACCGCCATGGCCAATGAGCAGATCGGGGCCGGCACGCGAGCCCTCCTGGACGGCGACCTGGCCGTGGCCGAGCGGGTGGTGGCGGCAGATCGCGACCTGGACGACCTCACCCACCGGATCGAGCAGATGGCCTATCTGGTGCTGGCCCGGCAGAGCCCGATGGCGAGCGAGCTACGGGCGGTGATCACCATCCTGCGGGTGATCCATGAGGTGGAGCGGTGCGGTGACCTCATGGTGAACGTGGCGAAGGCCACCCGCCGCCTCTATCCCTTCGGGCTGGACCCCAAGGTCCGGGGTCTCATCGACCGCATGGGAGCCCAGGCCGGCGAGCAGTTGCGGCTGGCCATGGCCGCCTTCGAGGCCGAGGACGCCGAGCACGCCGCAGCTCTCGCCGACATGGATGACGTCATGGACGACCTCCAGAAGACCTTGTTCCGGACCATCTTCCACGCCGGCGCGCCCGACGAGGCATCGGTCCAGCGGGCCGTCCAGGTGGCGCTGGTGGGCCGTTACTACGAGCGCATCGCCGACCACGCAGTGAACGTGAGCGAGCGGGTCCGCTTCATGGTGACGGGGGCCTGGCCCGGCGACGACGAGCACGGGGAGCCCCCCGTCCCGAGCGACTGAACAAGCTGAGGCGTCTCGCCGGCCAAGGGCCGCCGTCGGGGGGGCTTTGTCCGGATCAGCCAAAGCGGCCGGTGATGTAGTCCTCGGTCCGCTGGTCGGCGGGGGCGGTGAAGATCCGCTCGGTGCGGTCGAACTCCACCAGCACCCCGGTGCGCTCGGCGCCATCCTCGCTCACCTCGGCGGTGAAGAACGCGGTCCGGTCCGAGACGCGGGCCGCCTGCTGCATGTTGTGGGTGACGATGACGATGGTGTAGTCCCGCTTGAGCTCGATCATGAGCTCCTCGATGCGGTTGGTGGCCAGCGGATCGAGGGCCGAGCAGGGCTCGTCCATGAGGATGACGTCGGGCTTCACGGCGATGCAGCGGGCGATGCACAGCCGCTGCTGCTGGCCACCTGAAAGGGAGAAGGCGCTCTTTCGCACCTTGTCCTTCACCTCGTCCCAGAGGGCCGCCTTGCGGAGCGACTCCTCCACCAGGTCGTCCATGCTGGCCGGCTTGTGGCCGTTGACCTTTGGACCGAAGGCCACGTTGTCGTAGATCGACTTGGGGAACGGGTTCGGCTTCTGGAACACCATGCCGATGCGGCGCCGGACCTCGATCGGATCGACGTGGTCGCCGTAGAGGTCCTGGCCGTGGTACTTGACCTCCCCCGACACCCGGGTGCCAGGGATCAGCTCGTTCATGCGGTTGAGGCAGCGGATGAAGGTGCTCTTACCGCAGCCGGAGGGACCGATGACGGCAGTGATCCGGTTCTCCTTGATCTCCATCGAGACGTCGTGAAGGGCCCGATGTGACCCGTAGAAGACGTTGAGCGCGTCGATCGTGAAGACGGGCTCGCCCGTGCCGACCTCGATCTCGTCGCCAGAGGTGGGCACCTCCGGGCGGCGGGTCGGGGCGGCGTCGGCGGCCCGGTCGTCGACGGGCTGGTTCAACGTGGCAGGGGAGTCGGGCACGGGATCACCACCGGGTCGAGAAGCGGTTGCGCAGGAAGATGGCCACAGCGTTCATGGCGAGCAGCATGGCCAGGAGGACGATGCTGGCCGCCGCGGCCGCCTCGGCGAAGGCGGCCTGGGGACGGCTGGTCCAGTTGAAGATGAGCACGGGGAGGGCCGAGAAGGGGTCCCGCACGTCGTCGGGAGTGTTGAAGATGGCCACCGCCGCGCCGACCACCAGCAGTGGTGCCGTCTCCCCCACGGCACGGGAGAGGGACAGGATCACGCCGGTCATGGTGCCGGGCATGGCCGCAGGGAGCACGTGGTGCCGCACCGCCTGCCACTTCGAGGCACCCAGCGCGTAGGCCGCCAGCCGGATGGACTCCGGGACGGCGCGCAAGGCCTCACGGGCGGCGATGATGATGACCGGGAGGCTCATCACCGCCAAGGTGAGGCCGCCGGCCAGGAGGCTCGGGCCCATGCCGAAGAAGCGGACGAAGACGCCCAGGCCGAGGATCCCGTACACCACCGACGGCACGCCGGCCAGGTTGGCGATGTTGGCCTCGATCAGCCTGGTGAGGCGGTTCCTTGGAGCGAACTCCTCCAGGTAGATCGCCGCCCCGACACCGATGGGGAAGCTCAACAGAGCAGTGAGGCCCATGAGCCACAGGCTCCCGTACAGAGCGGCCTTGATGCCGGCCCGGGCCGGGAACCGGGAGACGAAGTTCCCGACGAACGCGGCCGGGTCGGCAGCCAGGCGGGCCCAGCCCTGGTCGTAGATGTTCCACAACAGCAGGCCGAGAGCTAGGACACCGAGGAAGGTGCCGAGGAACAGCACCAGCGCGAAGACGCTGTCCAGGGCCAGGTCGAGCACCTTGCGGCTGGTGCCCCTGGCCAGGGACGGCGCGACGGCCGGGGCGACGGCGCTGGTCACTGGTAGGCCTGCCGGTAGCGGCGGACGAGGCTGATGCTGAGGATGTTCATGGCCAGGGTGATGAGGAACAGTGTGGAGCCGACGGCGAAGAGGGACTGGTAGCGGGTCGAGCCGGCCGCCGCCTCCCCGCCGACGGTCTGGGCGATGGATGCGGTCAGGGTCTGGATGGAGCTGAAGAAGTCGGTGGTGAGCCGGGGCGTGTTGCCGGCCGCGATCGTGACGGCCATGGTCTCGCCTACTGCCCGCGAAATCCCGAGGATCACCGAGGCGGCAATCCCCGAGAGGGCGGCGGGCACCACTACCCGGAGCGCCACCACCCGCTTGGTGGCTCCCATGCCGTAGGCCGCCTCCCGGAGCGCGGCAGGCACGGCTCGCATGGCGTCCTCGCTGATCGACGCGATGATGGGCAGGATCATGAGGCCCACTGCGATGGCGCCCGACGCGGCATTGAAGATGAACACCCGGTCATCGCCGAACACGGGCCGCAGCAAGGTCGGCGTCACGAAGTTGAGGGCGAAGAAGCCGATCACGACCGTGGGGATCCCGGCCAGGATCTCGAGCACGGGCTTCACCACGGCCCGCACGCGGGGCCGGGCGTACTCGGACAGGTAGATCGCAGTGGCCAGCCCGAGGGGCAGGCCCACCACCAGCGACCCGAGAGCGATCATGAACGACCCGTTGAGCAGGGGAAGGACCCCGTACTCGGACCCGCCCGGCGCCCAGTCGGTGCCGGTGAGGAAGTCGATGACCGACACCTTGCCGAAGAAGCGGACGGTCTCCTCGGCCAGCACGGCGATGATCCCCACCGTGACCAGCACCGACAGGGCGGCGCAGACGAGCAGCCCGATGACCACGGCCCGCTCACCAGTGCGGGAGCGCCGGCGGGAAATGTCGACGTCGGAACTTTGGAGGGAGATCGCCATGGCTGCGGCTGCCCGATGCTAGGCCAGGGCCCCGCCTG
>JBOGHQ010000462.1:0-2305 GCA_050744785.1 Acidimicrobiales bacterium
ACACGTGGACGTCGCCCGGGTTCCAAACGGCGCGTACGCCGTGGAGAACCTCAGCGGCGGCATCACCTTCCTGCGCTTCGCCCGGGTGGCGGCAGGGCCCCGAACGGGATGGGTCCTCGTCGACCAGGAGGTCGGCGACGGCGAAGCGCCGGCCAAGCGCGCCTGCCCGCAGTCGGGCCGCGTCGAGAGCGGCGGCGGCGGTGACCGGGACCGAACGGGTGGTGCCGTCGCCGGGCTTGGCCGCCACCACCGCTCACTCCAATCCGAGTCCGAGGTCGATGCCTTGGCTGACCGGGCGCGGAGTGCCGGGTTCGACGCCAGCCGGGCCCGACCCGGGCGGGTCTCGCAGATCGGCGAGGTAGCGCTCGACGTCAACGCGGTGACGCCCGCACTCCTCGAGGTGTCCATGCTCGGCGTCGGAGGGATGGCCGCCGTACGGGCCGCGGTCGACGACGACGCCGTCACAGCTCGCGCAACGCCAGCCCACGCTGGCGCTGCGGCCACCAGAGGTAGACGTCAGCGACTCGAACAGGCGCTGGGCGCCGTCATCCCCAGGAACGGGACCGAAGCCGGGCGCGTGCTCGGCGATGCGCTCCCAGGAGTGCCCGGCGCCGCGGGCGGTCTTGACCTCGAACACGAAGGCGGCCTGGGCCTCCTGGGCGACCCGGCGGGCGACGCTCACCTCCTCGAGCGGCGACGCCCTCTCACCCTTCAGGACCGTGTGCAAACGCAAGAGCCCCGCTCGAACCTGCACCCGTTGCTGCGCGTCCATGGCTCCTCTTGTCACGCGCCCAGGCCCCGGGGGTCGAAGCCGGTGCCGTAGCGGGGCTGCAGTTCGGCCCGCCGCATGGCCCGGGCCAGGCGGGCGCCCAGCGGGTTGAACTCGTGCACGCCGACCCACTCCGCCCCACCCCGGCGCAGCACCCACCCGCCGACGTGTTCGCCGGCGTCCACCACCGGCCCCATGCCCGCCAGCTCGGCTGGGGTGACCTGAGCCAGCACCCGCTCCCAGAACCGCCGCACGGCGGCGTCGCTGACGTCGGGATGGCCGAAGACGTCGGGTCGGCGCACGCTCGCCATCCAGCCCATCCGCACCGCCCGGCGCAGGTCGGCCACGAGCTTCACCACGTCGGCGGCCGGGTGACCTTCCTCCACGAGGGCCTGGCACCCGCGGGACATGGCGGCGGCGAGCTCGGCCCGGTTGTGGTCGGCGGCGACGGGGTCCCACCCGAGCACCCGCGCCCAGGCCGCATGTCGGCCCGGCGGCGCACCGCGTCCGCGCACCCGGGCCACGTCGGCGGCGGCCAGTCGGACCATGGTGTGGCCGACCAGCATCCCGGCCAGCTCGTCCGGCGCCGAAAGCGCCACCGCGGTGGCCTCCAGCTCGGGGACGCGGCGCAGGGCGACGACGTGCTCGCCCACCCGGCGTGCGCCGGCATGGCGCAGCCACACCTCGGCCGTACCCACCAGGCCGCCACCGGCGTCGGGCTCGACGGCGACGGTGGCGACCACCACGCAGCGCTCGCCGGCCGGGCCCCGCAACGCCGCCGTCGGCGCCGACAGCGCGTCGATCAGCACGGCCCGGTCGGCCTCGGTCATCAGGTGTTCGTGCACCGGTCCCACTCCAGGCGCTCCACCAGGCCGTCGGGCACCTCGGCCCACTCGGACAGGCGCGCCACCACCTCGGCCGCGTCGTCGATCTCCCCCCAGTCGGTACCGAGCCAGGCGACCAGGCCGTCGCCGTCCACGCCACCGGGCGGCTCCACCTGGAGGAAGAAGGTGGCAAGGGGCGGGTCCCAGCCGACCCACACCACCAGCTCGGGATCGAGGGCGTCGAGCAGATGGCGGCTCACCGTCCGCGCTCCTTGAGCACCCGCAGGTCGCGCTCGGCGTGCCAGGGCCGAAGGCGCAGGCGCATGGGGGCCAGGTGCTTGTACACCAGCAGGCCCTGGCCCGGCGCCTGGCGGCGCAGGGAGTCGGAGCTGACCAGGCGCCGGGTGGCCGACTGGGTGGACACCGAGCGCCGGCCGCCGGACAGGTCGAGGGAGGACGAGGTGCGCTCGTAGTCCTCCTCGCCGAGCATGGGCGCCACCTCGGCGGTGGCCTTGTCGGCCAGGCCGGACAGCACCACCTTGGCGCCGGAGTTGTTCCAGATGGTCTCGGCGCCCTCGGCCCCGTAGCGCAGGCGCTGCTGTGAGCGGTCCTGCCACACCGTCACCAGCGTCATGCCGTGGCTGGCGCAGGTGGAGCACCACGCCGGCAGCTCCTTGACCGGGCAGATGTTGGCCGCCTCGTCCAGCAGCAC
>JBOGHQ010000463.1:0-1800 GCA_050744785.1 Acidimicrobiales bacterium
GCCCGTGAGTCTTCAGCTACGGCCGGCGGGCGGTGATGACCCAGGCCGCCGACGGCAGCCACACGCCGTCGCCGGTGTCGTGGGCGGCCAGCGCCTGGCGGAGCCGCTCGAGGGCGGCGGCGCGGTCCCGGCCGGTGAGCCGGGCCAGTACGTCCTTGGCGAAGCTGAGCGTGCTCACGAAGGCGAAGGCCCGCTCCACGTCGGGCCCGTAGGTGACCGGCTCCCGGGCGTCCTCCAGGTGCAGGTCCACGTAGCCGGCGCCGGTCAGCATGCGCTCCACCATGGCCGGCTCGGCCAGCCCGAAGGCGCCGGGCGTCCCGGGCGGCAGGGGCGGCGGGGCCTGGTCCAGGGCCAGGGCGTCCCGGACCGCCGTCATCCACTCGTTGTGCTCCAGCCCCTGCCAGGCCAGAACGGCCAGGCGGCCCCCCGGCCGCAGCGCCCGGCCGATGTTGGCGAAGGCGGCCGAGGGGTCGGCGAAGTAGGCGGCGCCGAAGCGGCTGACGGCCACGTCGAAGGACGCCGCCTCGAAGGCGTGGGTCTGGGCGTCGGACTGCTCGAAGCAGATGTTGGACAGGCTGGCCGCCCTGGCCCGCTCCCGGCCCCGCTGGAGCAAGGCGGCCGACAGGTCGACGCCCAGCACCGTGCCGGAGGGGACGGCCCGGGCTACGGCCAGGGTGGGGACGCCGGCACCGCAGCCGATGTCGACCACCCTGTCCGCCGGCCGCAGCCGGGCCGCGCCCAACAGGCGCGGGTCGTAGCGCGCCGCCAGCGCGTCGTACGTCGCCTCGTACTCCGCCATGTGGAGCATGGAGAGGTCCTGCGAGACGGCGTGGGGCGAGAGGCCGAACTGGTGAGCCATCTCCTCCAGGGCGGCGGGCTCGTCCCGCACCAGCTCCAGGATGCGGCGCCGGTTCCCCGTGGAGAGGGCGACGAGGGCCTCGTCGACCCGCCGTTCCAGCACCGATGCCATACCAACAGTAAATACTAGAAAAACATAAAAAAGGTGGGGCCGGCCGGCAGGGGCAAGGCGAAGTTGGCACACTGGTGGCGACGGGATCCAGGGGATGACCGACCGAAGGTGGCCACGCTCCAGCAACAGGCTCGGGCCCTCGGCGACCCCACGCGCCACGAGATCTTCCGGTACCTGCTGGCCGCCAGCGGGCCGGTCGACGTGGCCGCCCTCACCGCCCATGTAGCGCTCAACCACAACGCCGTACGCCAGCACCTGGCCAAGCTGGTCGCGGCCGAGCTGGTGGAGGAGGCCACAGTCAGGGGCGGGGGGCCGGGCCGGCCTCGGTACGCCTACCGGGTGGCCCCTGCGGCTCAGAGCCGCTGGGGGCCGGAGGGGCCGTACGAGCGGCTCAGCCAGCTGCTGGTGGAGATGATCGCCACCGGCGACGGGCCGGTGGCGGTGGGGCTGCGGGCCGGCCGCCGGTACCGCGCCGGCACGCCTGCCAGTGCCGACCCCGTGGCCGACCTGGCCGACGTGATGGAGCGGCACGGGTTCGACCCCGTGGTGCAGCGCAAGGGCCGGCGCGCCGAGGTGGTGCTGGGGACCTGTCCCTTCGCCTCCGCAGCCGAGACCGACGCCGGCACCGTCTGCGCCCTCCACCTGGGCATCGTCCAAGGCTTCTTCGAGGACAGCGGCTTCGTGGTCGACGACCTGGTGGCCAAGGACCCCCGCCGGGCCCACTGCCGGGTGCGCCTCCGCCCCGAGGGGCTGGCCGCTGTCAACTGAGCGAGCCGCCCGCCCGATCGGCAGGGGCGCGGCTCCTAGGTGACCCGGCACAAAGTCCCTCG
>JBOGHQ010000464.1:0-1754 GCA_050744785.1 Acidimicrobiales bacterium
GGCCGGGGGACGGGGGTGGTCCACCAGGGCCACACCCCGCCGCCGGCGGGCGCCGTGCTCGTGGTCCGCACCCTGGACCCGGGCCTGGCCGCGGTGCTGCCCCACCTCGGCGGGCTGGTGGCCGAGACGGGCAGCGTGCTGTCCCACCTGGCCATCCTGGCCAGGGAGTTCGGCATCCCCACCGCCGTCGGCGTGCCGGGCGCGGTGGAGCGGCTCCCGGCCGGCACCACCGTCGTGGTGGACGGCAGCACCGGCGAGGTGGCCGTGCTGGAGCCGGCACCGGCGGCCGGCGACGGCGAGATCGATCTCATCGACCTCCGGGCGCCGCACCTCGCCGCCGCCCGCCCGACGGAAGGAGCAGTGGCATGATCGCCCGCCGACTGGGGACTGCGCTGGCCGGGCTCACGCTGGCCGGTTCTGGTGTGTACCTCTTCGTGTACCTCTACCGCTGGGAGTGGAACCGGGCCCTGATCGCCGGCGTGTTCCTGCTGGCCGCCCAGATGGCGCTGTCCACCACCGCCATCCTGGCCCGCCTGAAGGCGCTGGAGGCGGCCCGGGCCGCCGATGCGCCCCGGGTGCCGAGGGCCGCCCGCCACGGCCGGCCACCGGTGCTGGCCCGCCTCCAGGAGTCGGCTCCGCCCCGGCGCGACCACTTCGCCTGGATGCAGCCCGGCGCCGACCGCATGGGCGTGTTCGTGCCCATCCTCATGGGCGCCGGATTCGTGCTGTCGGGGCTGGCCTGGCTGGTGGAGCGGGTGGCCCGCCGCACCGCCGGCCCCGCCCTGGAGCGGGGCCTGGCCGACCGCCTGTCGGTGTTCTCGCTGCCCGAGCAGGGCCTGGTGCCGGCGCCGGTGAGCAGGGACGACGGCCGCCTGGTGCTGCTGCTCGGGCCCGGCGGGACGCGGCCGTGAGGCGGGCGCTCGCCGGCCTGATGGTCGCGGCGGTGGCCGGCGCCGGCCTGGTGGGCCTCCGCGAGGCGACCCAGAACCGCGCCGACCCGGCTCGCGAAGGGACCGCCACCGAGCTGACCCTCGAGGTGCGCACCAGGGGCGACTACCCCGCCCTGCTGGCTGCCCAGGGCCTGTGGGGCGTGTGCCAGCAGACCGTCTCGGACAACCGCCTCCGCCACCCCCTGGCCGAGGCGGGCGCCGGCCGGTTCACCGTCGCCGTCGAACCGGCGCTCGGCCGGCACGCCACCCGCCGCCTGCGGGGCTGCCTGGAGGACGCCACCGTGCCCCGGGTCTCGGGCCGCGTGGCCGGCCAGCGGGACCTGGTCCTCTCGGTGCCGTAGGCGCCGGCCCTCGCGCCGCTCGAGGGTGCCGGCCGCGGGTGAGGCGTGGAAGCATGTCCTGAATGGGCGAGGCTGGCCGGCTGTCGACCGTCGACGAGGTCGCCGGCGCCTATGTCGAGGAGTACGCCGCCCTCGACCCGCTGGCGGCCACCCGTCTCGGCATCGCTGGGCACGAGTCCGACATGACGGACTTCGGCCCCGAGGGCGTCGCCGCTCGCGCCGAGCTGGCCCGCCGGGCGCGGGGCCGGCTGGAGGCGGTGGCGCCCGGCGCCGGCCCAAGCCGGCTGGCGGCCGACGTGATGGCCGAGCGCCTCCAGGCCGACCTGGACGCCCACGAGGCGGGGGAGTGGCGCCGCGACCTCAACATCTTGTCGAGCCCGGTCCAGCACGTGCGGGAGAGCTTCGACCTCATGGCCACCGACACCGACGAGGACTGGACGGCCGTCGCCGACCGGCTGGCGGC
>JBOGHQ010000465.1:0-6824 GCA_050744785.1 Acidimicrobiales bacterium
CGACACCACGATCTCCTTGGCGGCCAGGAGCTGCTCGATCGTCAACGCCCGGCCGCCCTCAGAACCCCAGCTCGGCGCCCAGCGCGTCGGCCACTTGGTGGGTGGCCCGCAGGCCGTGGGCGCGCAGGAACAGGTAGGGCACGTAGAGCAGGGGCACGGCGGGGTCCACGCCGCTGCGCAGCCGCTGGATGTGGCCGGCCCGGGTGCGGCGCAGGGTGACGGCCAGGCGGGCGGCGTCGAGGATGGGGGCCATGTCGCCGCCGGCCGCGGTGGCCACCGCCGCCACGGCCTCGGGCTGGGCCAGCTGCTCGAAGATCTCCTCCTCGCCCCGGCCGAACAGCTCGGGCAGGACGCGGTTGACCACGACCGCGGCCAGGTCCACCGCCGTCTCGCTCCGCAGCCGCCCGGCCAGCTCGATCGTCTCGTTCACCGGCATCTCCTCCGGCGTGGCCACGATCACCATGCCGGTCACCGCCGGGTCGGAGAGGATGTCGAGCATCCAGCGGGTCTGCTCACGGATGATGCCCACCTGCACCAGCTCGTTGATGGCCTGCGGGGCGGCCAGCTGGCCGACCACGTGCCCGGTGGCGGCGCCGTCCACCACCACCAGGTCGAAGCGGCCCTGGCGCACCTCGTAGGCCAGCTTGCCGATGGTGAGGATCTCGCGCACGCCCGGGGCAGCGGTGGCCACGAAGTCGAACATACGGGCCAGCGGGCCGATGCGGGCCGCCACCGGCAGCCGCAGCTGGAGGGAGAGGTACTCCTTCAGCGACGCCTCGGTGTCCATGGTCATGGCGAAGAGGCGGGGCTGGACCTCGCGCTCCTCGAACGAGGTTGGCCCCGTCTCGAACACCCGGGCCAGGTCGCCCTTGGCGTCGAGCTCGCAGGCCAGCGTCCGCAGCCCCCGCTGCGAGGCCAGCAGGGCGAGGGCGGCCGCAACCGTCGTCTTCCCCACGCCACCCTTGCCGGTGACGAGCAGCAGCCTGCGGTCGAGGAGGTCGTCCAAGGGGAAGCGGCGCGCCTACGCCCCGAACCCGACCCGCCGCTCCTCGCCGGGGCTGCCGATCTCGATGTACGCGACCTTGCCCGCCGGCACGCCGACGCGGCGGCCCTTTCGGTCGGTGAGCCACAGCAGCTGGTCGCCGGCGGCCAGTGCGTCCTCCACCGCCTTGGCCACTG
The DNA here is from genome assembly GCA_050744785.1 of Acidimicrobiales bacterium. GTDB lineage: Bacteria > Actinomycetota > Acidimicrobiia > Acidimicrobiales > JBOGHQ01. Next base: position 1,180 of record JBOGHQ010000465.1, read on the forward strand.
CGTCGGCGTCGCCACTCATCTCCAGCTCCAGCTCCTTCGGGGTGTGGGTGACCCCGATGCGGACGTCCATGTTGGTTCCTATTCCTCTCGGTCGGTGGCCTCGGGGCCGTTGGGGACCAGCTCTTCCTGGGCCGGGGCGCGCCCCTCGTCGCCGGCGGCGGCGCCCACCTCAACGACCTCGACCGCCTCGTCCGCCTCGTCGGCGTCGCCCGGCGGCCCGGTGGCGCGGCCCTCGTCCCAGCGGCCCCAGCGGGGCGTGCGCCCTACGAAGGCCAGCCACGAGCCGCACACGACCACGGTGATGATGGCGGTGATCTGGCTGCCGGTGAGGCCGAGGCGGCGCACGTCCTCGCGGAGGAAGTCCTCGATGACGCGCTGCACGCCGTACCAGGCGGCGAAGACCATGATCAGCCCGCCCTTGAAGCGGGGCCGGCCCCGTCTCTGCAGCCACAGCAGGACGGCCAGCAGGATGGCTGTGAGGATGAGGTCGTACAGGGCCGTCTGGTGGACGACGGTCCCCGGCGAGCACGGCGAGGCGGTGTCGACGCTGGACGGCGGGCAGGTGTAGCCGAGGAAGAAGTCCGTGGTCTTGCCGAGGTGGTCGGCCACGATGAGGTCGCCGATGCGGCCGATCACCACGCCGCGGGCCAGCCCGGGGGCGGCGGCCTCCATGAGCTTCCAGAACGACAGCCGGCGGGAGCGCATCCCCGGCATGGCCAGGAGGATGGCCCCGAAGAACCCGCCCAGCAGGGAGATGCCGCCCTCCCAGACCTTGAGCACCTCGAGGGGGCTGTCGAAGTCGGAGGCGTGGTTGATGGCGTAGGCCACCCGGGCTCCGATGATGGCGCCGACGGCGGCCCGGGTGAGGAGGGGGTAGATCTCGTCGTCGTGGATCCCCATGCGGCGGGTGCGGGGAAGGAAGAGCGTGGCGCCGAGGAGGAAGCCGACGGCGATGCCGATGCCGTGCGGGGAGATGTTGAGGGGGCCCACCTCGATGTGCACGAGAGGGTCGTAGGAGATGGCGCCCAGCACCCTCCACGTTCTAGTGCAGGCCTGGCGGGCTGGGACCGCCGCTCACCGGGCGATGCCGCCGGGCCTGCGCCCGGCGCCGCGCTCCAGTCCGTCGAGCAGGCCGTGCACCGCGGTCTGGAGGTCGCGCACCCGCCGCCGGTAGAGGCCGGAGCCGAGCCGGTGACCGGCCAGCACCGCAACGGCCGCCACGGGCACGGCGATCAGGGTGACGGGCGCCAACCCGGCCAGGGCGGCACTGAGGGCGACCGCGCCGGCGCCCGTCACGCCGCCGGTCGCCACCCAAGCGCCGTGGGCCCGGCGCACCTCGCGCACGTCGAGCTCCACGTTGACCAGGGACCGGGCCGGCTCCGCCCCCTGCTCCCCGAGGACGGCCAGGTGCACCTCGCAGACGTCACCCAGCACGAGCCGGCGTTGGACGTGGCTGTCCACGCTGCGTTGCACCGAGGCCTTGAGGTCCTCGCGGGGCGTCCAGAGGGAGCGGCCGCCCACGTCCCGCCGCACCTGGAACAGCTGGCGCTCCAGGAAGTCGCGCACGCACGCCTCGGCCTCGCTGGCCGGCACCGGGAGGTGGCGGCGGACCACCACCTTGGCCGGCCCCAGCCGGGCGGGCGCCTTGGCGGCGGAGCCAGCCGGGGCCGGCTCGAGGGCGCCCATGCGCAGTTCGGCCAGCGCCTGCCGCACGGCCTGGCGGGACAGGCCGGCCTCGACGGCCACCTCCTCCAGCGTGGCCGGGTCCAGGCCGCCCGACGGGGCCGGGAGCTCGTGGTCCAGCTCGGCGGCCCGGCGCAGGACGAGCGCGGTCTCCTCGTCGCTGAGACGGTCCCCGTCCACGCGCCCGACCATACCGTCGACGCCCAGGAACCGGTGTCAGCCGCTCCGGCCTCAAGAAGCCGGCGACGGCACGGCAGGATGGGGGCATGAGCGGCGGCGACACCCGCGAGGGCGTGACGTTCACCAACCTCGACCAGCCCCTGTTCGACGGCGCCGAGGCGACCAAGGGCGACCTGGTCGACTACCTCGACGCGGTCCACGCCCGGATCATCCCCGCCCTCGCCGACCGCCCGCTCTCGGTGATCCGGGTGCACCGCGGCCAGGAGGCGTTCATGCAGAAGAACGTCCCCAAGTCCACGCCGCCGTGGGTGCCGACGGTCCGGCTCTGGGCCGAGGCGTCGCACCGGGACGTCGCCTACGCGCTCTGCAACGACCGCCGCACGCTGCTGTGGTTGGCCAACCAGCGCGCCGTGGAGTACCACCCGGCCTTGGTCCGGGCCGGCCAGCCGGACCGCATGACCCATCTCGTGCTCGACCTTGACCCGCCGCCCCAGAACGGCGCCGGCTCGTTCCGGCTGGCGGCGGCCGCGGCCCGGCTGGTGCGCCAGGCCCTCGCCGAGGTCGGCCTGGAGGGGGCGGTGAAGACCAGCGGTGCCAAGGGCGTCCATGTCTTCGTCCCCGTCGCTGACAGCACGACCATGGAGGCCGCCGCCGCCACCCGTGCCATCGCGGCCCGGGCCGAGCGCCTCGACCCCGGCCTGGCCACCACGGCCTTCCTGAAGGAGGACCGCGGCGGCAAGGTCTTCGTCGACTCGACGCGCGTGGGCGGGGCCACGGTGGTGGCCGCCTACAGCCCGCGCGTCCGCCCGGGTGTGCCGGTGTCGTTCCCGGTGGCGTGGGACGACCTCGGCGAGGTCGAACCAGCCGACTTCACCGTGCACACCGCACCGGCGCGGCTGGGCGACCGCGACCCCTGGGCCGACCAGATGCCCGAGACCCAGCCGCTCCCCCCCGGCCTCGTCGGCGAGGGCCAGGCCATCCCGGTGGCGCGGGCCCAGGCCATGCACGAAGGCAAGCGGCGCAAGCGGGGGCGGTCATAGGGCCATCGCCTCACGGCGGCGCCCGGCGGTCGGACGACCTCGGGTCGTCGACCAGCGTGCCGCTGTGCAGCCTGCCGTCGATGGCGCGCCGGCGCCCGGGCGATGTCGCACCCCATGGCTACCGTTGCTGGTGATGACCGACCCCGGCTTCGCCACCGCCCACCGGGCCGCCGCCGTGGCCCCCGGCTCCCACCGGCTGGCTGGGCGCCACGAGCGGGAGGCGTCCGAGCACCTGGCCCTGGCCCCGGGCGCCACCCGGGCCGTGGGCGCCGGCACCCGGGCCCGCCCCGAGGAGCCCGACCCGTTCCGGACCTGCTTCGAGCGGGACCTGGACCGCATCCACCACTCCCGGCCCTTCCGCCGGCTGGCCGGCAAGTGCCAAGTCTTCATCGCCCCAGAGGACGACCACCTCCGTACCCGCCTCACCCACGCCATCGAGGTGGCCCAGGTGGCGGTGGGGATCGCCCGGGCGGCCGGCCTCAACGTGGCCCTCACCGCGGCGGCCGCCACCGCCCACGACTGCGGGCACGGGCCGGCCGGCCACGCGTCGGAGGACGCCTTCTCGCCCTTCCTGCCCGGCGGCTACCACCACGCCGTCTACGGCGCCGACGTGGTGCTGGCCCCGCTCAACCTGTGCGCCGAGACGCTGGACGCGGTGCGCAACCACTCCTGGAACCGGCCCGCGCCGCTGACGCCGGAGGGCGAGGTGGTGGCCTGGGCCGACCGCATCGCCTATGTCTGCCACGACTTCGAGGACGCCGTGCGGGCCGGCATCGTCCGCCCCGGCGACCTGCCGGCCGAGGTGGCCGAAGTCGTCGGCACGCGCCGGTCGGCGCAGATCAACGCCATGATCCGGGCCGTCCTGCACATCATCGAGACCTCCGGCGTGGTGGGGATGCGGACCGAGGAGGCGGCCGCCCTGGACGCCTTTCGAGCCTTCAACTTCGAGCGGATCTACCTCCGCCCCGCGTCGGTCGCCCAGGCCGAGCGGGTCGTCGACCTGCTGCGTGGCCTCACCGACTGGTACGCCGGCCACCCGTCGGCCGTGGACGACCCGGGTTCGGAGGCCGATCCGGTGGAGGCTGCGGTGCGCCACGTCAGCGGGATGACCGACCGGTACGCCCTCCGCATGGCCGTCGAGATGCTGGGCTGGGACCCCGCCAAGCTCCCCAGGGGTGTCTAGTGCCTCGGCCTCATTCGTTCGCTTCGCTCACTCCATTCGGCCGAATCGTGCTCCGCGGCTGGCCGGTGAGGGCGTAGCGTCGCGGCCATGCAGGTCGAGCTCCGCCACGCCCCGTCCTTCGCCGTCGCCCGCGTCACCCTCGACCCGGGGGAACAGCTGCGGGCCGAGTCGGGGGCCATGATGGCCACCTCCCCCGGCGTCACCGTCGCGGCCAGCACCCAGGGCGGCATGCTGAAGGGCCTCAAGCGGTCGCTGCTGGGCGGCGAGAGCCTGTTCGTCACCACCTACACCGCGCCCGCCGGCGGCGGCTGGGTCGAGGTGGCCCACCACCTGGCCGGTGACGTCGTGGTCGCCTCGGTCACGCCGGAGGTCCCGATCTCGATCACGAAGGGGTGCTGGCTGGCATCGGCGGCCGGCGTCGAGCTCGACACCAAGTGGGGCGGCTTCAAGAACCTCTTCGGCGGGGAGGGCGGCTTCCTCGTCCACGCCAGCGGCCAGGGCAGCGCGTTGCTGGCCTGCTACGGCGCCATCGACACCATCGAGCTGGCCGACGGTGAGGGGATCACCATCGACACCGGCCACGTGGTCGCCTTCGGGCCCACCGTCACCAGCCAGATCCGCAAGGTGGCCACCGGCGTGGTACAGACCCTCAAGTCGGGCGAGGGCTTCGTCTTCGACTTCACCGGCCCCGGCTGGGTCATGACCCAGACCCGCAACCCGTCCGCCCTCCAGGCCTGGATCCGCCAGCTGATGCCGGGCGAGACGGGCGGCGCCGGCGGCGGCGCGCTGGGCGGGCTCCTCGGCGGCCGCTGACCTCCGGACTGGAGTCCGGGCTTCCCGTCGGCCCACTGTGGGAACATGTGTTCGATGGCCGACGAGGCGACGATCCTCCACGCCGACCTGGACTCGTTCTACGCCTCCGTGGAGCAGCGGGACGACCCGGCGCTGCGGGGCCGGCCGGTGATCGTGGGCGGCGGGGTGGTGCTGGCCGCCAGCTACGAGGCCAAGGCCTGTGGCGTGCGCACCGCCATGGGCGGGGCGTCGGCTCGGCGCCTGTGCCCGTGGGCGGTGGTGGTGCCGCCGCGGATGTCGGCCTACGCCGAGGCCAGCAAGGCCGTGTTCGAGATCTTCCACCACACCACCCCGTTGGTGGAGGGCATCTCCATCGACGAGGCCTTCCTCGACGTGGGCGGCCTGCGGCGCGTCTCGGGGACGCCCACCGAGATCGCCGTCCGGCTCAAGCGGGACGTGCTGGACGGCGTCGGCCTGCCCATCTCCGTCGGAGTGGCCCGCACCAAGTTCCTCGCCAAGGTGGCCAGCGCGGTGGGCAAGCCGGACGGACTGCTGGTGGTGCCGCCCAATGCCGAGTTGGACTTCCTGCACCCGCTCCCCGTGCAACGGCTCTGGGGCGTGGGCCCGGCCACCGCCGCCAAGCTGCACGGGCGGGGCGTCGTCACGGTCGGCGAGGTCGCCGGCCTCGGCGAGCCCACGCTGGTCGCCATCCTGGGCCGGGCCGTCGGGCGCCACCTCCACGCCCTGGCCCACAACCGCGACCCCCG
>JBOGHQ010000466.1:0-10490 GCA_050744785.1 Acidimicrobiales bacterium
CCGCTGGGCGGCGGCTCGCTGGGCGGCCAGGCGGGCCTCGTAGGCCTTCTGGGCCGCCGCCAGCCGCCCCAGCTCGGCGCTCACCTTGGCCTCCTCCTTGCGCAGGTTGGCCACCACCTGGCGTTGCTGCCCCAAGCGCTCGTTGAGCGACGCCTGCGTCTCCTCGAGGTCGCTGCGGGCCACCCGGTAGCCGTCCACGCTGTCGGTGCGGCCCAGGCTCACGAACCGGAGCATGGCCCGCCCCCGTGCCGCCTGGCCCGGGTCGCCCCCGCCCATCCAGCTGTCCTGGCGGCCGCCCTGGACGTACTGGGCCACGGCCAGCTGGCGGACCTGGCCCTCCAACGAGGTGACGATCTGCTGCGTCTCTGCCGTCTGGGCCTCGAGCTTGGCGATCTCCCGCTCCTCCTTGGCCAGCGCGGCGCGGGCCCTGGAGAGCCGGGCGGCGGCGTCGTTGGCCTTCTTCTGGGCCGATTCCATCTCCTTCTTGGAGGGCGGCTTGGCCGCGGCGGGGGCGGCCGCGGCGGGGAGCCCGAAGGCGAGCGCGACGATGAGGGTCGCTCCAAGTCCCACCAACCGGCGCATGCGGGCGCAGAGGCTACCTGGAGGCCTCCCCGAGCGCACTTTCCTGTCCGGTTCGGGGAGCCGTCCCTACAGCTGGAGGGACTTGAGTTGAACGAACTCCTCCAGGCCGTAGCGGCCCAGCTCCCGGCCGTTGCCCGACTGCTTGCAGCCGCCCCAGGGGGCCAGCGGGTTCATCATGCCGCCGTTGACCTCAACCATGCCCGCCTGGAGGCGGCGGGCCACGGCCAGGGCCCGCTCCTGGTCGGCCGACCAGACCGCAGCATGAAGGCCGTACTCGGAGTCGTTGGCCAGCTCCACGGCCTGTTCCTCGGTGTCGTAGGCCAGGATGGCCAGCACCGGCCCGAAGATCTCCTCCCGTGCCACCCGCATCCAGGGCTGCACCCCGGACAGCACCGTGGGGCGCACGTACCAGCCCCGGTCCAGGCCCTCGGGCCGCTCCGGCCCGCCCGCCACCAGGCGGGCGCCCTCCTCCAGCCCGGAGCGGATGTACCCCTGCACCCGGTCCCGCTGCCGGCTCGACACCACCGGCCCGAGCCGGGTGCCGGGGGCGAACGGATCGCCGGGGACGTAGTGGGCGGCCCGCTCGCTGGCCAGCTCCTCCGCCTCGGCCAGCCGGGACCGTGGCACCAGCATCCGGCTGAGGGCCGAGCACGTCTGTCCCGAGTTGAGGAAGGCGGAGGTGATGCCGGCCGTCACCGCGTGCGCGAGGTCGGCGTCGTCGAGGATGACGTTGGGCGACTTGCCTCCCAGCTCCAGGGCCACCCGCTTCACCGTGCCGGCGGCCCGGGCCGCCACCTGCCGGCCGACGGCGGTGGAGCCGGTGAAGGACACCATGTCCACCTCGCCCGACTCCACCAGGGACCGACCGGTGTCACCCGCGCCGCTGACCACGTTGAGCAGGCCGGGGGGCAGGCCGGCCTCCTGGGCCAGCCCGGCCAGTAGGAAGGCCACCGACGTCACCAGCTCGCTCGGCTTGAGGACCACCGTGCAGCCCGCCACCAGGGCCGGACCGACCTTGGCGGCGATCTGGTGCAGGGGGTAGTTCCACGGGGTGATGGCCGCGATCACGCCGGCCGCCTCCCGGACCACCAGGGAGTTGCCGACCCGCTCCTCGAAGGTGAACGAGTCGACGATCGATGGCCAGGCCGACAGCGTCATCACCGGCAGGCCGACCTGGATCATGGTGGCCAGGTTGACGGGCATCCCGAGCTCCTCGGTGATCACCTGGCCCAGCTCGGCCATGCGGCCCTGGACGGCCTCGCCCAGCCTGGCCACGGCCGCGGCCCGGTCTCGGGGTGGGGTGGCCGACCAGGCCGGAAGGGCAGCCCGGGCCGCGGCCGCGGCCCGGGCCACGTCGTCCGGCCCGCCGGCGGGAACCGTGGCGCAGACCGCCTCGGTGGCCGGGTTGACCACCTCGATGGACCCGGTGGCGGCCGGCGCCACCCATTCGCCGCCGATGTAGAGCCGGCCCCACGTGCGGACCTCGCCCATCAGTCAGCCTGAGGCTCGTGCGTCCAGGCGGCCCTGGAGGCGTCCCCCGGCCTTGCGGATCTCGTCCCTCAGGATGGCGTCGACGCCGGGCAGCCTCGACGCGCCGCTGTAGTGGAGGCGGATGGTGAGCGACGACCCGGACTGGGAGCCCTCGACCTCCACGAGCAGTACCCACGCCGAGTGCGACTGGCCGTCGTGCTCGAGCCGCTCGAAGCGGGCCTGCTTGGGCGGCAGGTGCTCGGTGCGGACCATGCGCAACCGCTTGGTGAGCGGGAGGGGGCCGATCTTGGCGCCCAGGTCCACCATCCATGCCGGACCGGGGTCGTCGGGATGGGGTGGGCCCGGCGCGGCGCCGAACACGATGCCGAGCCAGTCGGGGTAGGTGCCGAGGTCGGCCACGTGGTCGAAGACCACGGCCGGGTCGGCGCTGAGCGAGGCACTGCCCACGAGGTCCACGCCCCTGATCCTACGGAGCCGGGCCCGGCGGGGTGGTGGGTCCCTATGCCGGCCCGGGGGGCCAGCCGGGTTGGAAGAGGTTGCTGCCGTCGAGGCCGGCCAGCAGCCACCCGTCGCCCGTGCGGCGCACGGCCAGGCGGCGGAACTCGAGCGGGGGCCCCGGCTTGAGCTGCATCAGCTTGCCCCTCGGCTCCACGAAGGTGACCACCACCACGCCGGGGCGGATCTCGGTACGGTCCTTGATCCCCCAGGTGACGGGGCTGAAGCCCGTCCAGAACTCCCGCCACCGGCCCAGCCGCTCCGACGCGAACTGGGGCCACAGCGGGTGGTCGGGCGAGTCGGCGGCCAGCCGGTCGGCCATGGCCTCCCAGCCCTCGGGCGGGCCCACCACGTCGGGCGGCGATTGGAGGATCCAGTGCTGGGCCAGCACCTTGCGCAGCGGCGGGTCGGTGAGGGGCCACGCCTTGGCCAGGTCCCGCTCGTCCATCACGGCGCTGACCCATGCGCGGGCCGCCGCCACCGCGCCGTTGTCGGTTTGGGCCCTGTCCTCGCTCACCGGGGCCGCCTCAGATCCGCCAGCCGGCCTCATCGGCGTCGTCGTAATTGGAATCCTCGGCCTCCACCACGCGGTCGTAGGCCTCCAGCAGGGCCAGGCCCGATTCGACCAGCGCCACCAGTTCCTCTCGCTCCTGGCCCGCCACGCCGGCCTCGTCCAGCAGCCCCTTCAGGTCGCCGGCGGCCAGCACCTCGCCACGGAGATGGAGGCCGACGAGGAAGCGGTGCAGCTCGTCACGGTCGCCGAACGGCGACAGGTCGGCGCTGCGGGCGTGGGCGTAGGACGTCCACTGCTGGCGGGCCCGCTCGGAGAGCATCCGCCATGCTGCCACAGCCCCGTGCGCCCCCACGAAGCGACAGGGGCCGGTTCCGCCGTTGCGAAGCACCGGCCCCTGTCAGCTGTAGTGAGCGCCGCCGGCACCCGGCGGGATACGGGCGGTGCAGGCCCGGTAGGCTCGCCGCCACCAAGCTCAGGTGGCGGGCCGCCCCGAGGCGGCCGGCAAGAGGAGGCCGGATGGCGAACATGCTGCGTGACGCGATCGAGCTCCTGGCTCGCAAGGGGTGGGCCCAGGGTTCGTTCACCGACGACTCGGGACGCCACTGCCTCCAGGGCGCCCTCTACGAGGCCCACGGCTGCCAGCCCCGCACGCCGGGCCGGCTGGGCTACACCCTGGACGGGCCGCTGGCCGCCGACGTGCGGCTGGTGAACGAGATCATCGCCGCCGAGTACCCCGATCGGGTCGGGGCGGTGGGTATCGCCCGGTTCAACGACCACCCCGACACCACCGTCGACGACGTGGTGCGGGTGCTCGAGAAGTCGGCCGTCCGGCGGGACGAGGCGGTTTAACCGCAGCCTGGCCGGCCCGACGAGCCGCCGCCGACCCCTGGCGGTATCCTCAGGGACGAACCGCGCCTGAGCACCAGGCCGGCCGCCCGACGAGTGGAGCGTGCAACTTTGGTCGACGAGGCGTCCCCGGCCCCCGAGACGTTCGGGATCGTCGCCGTCCGACAGGACGACAGCACCGCCGCGGTCAGCCCGGCCGGTGACCTCGACGTGTCCACCTCGCCCCGGCTCCTGGCCTGCATCGACGAGCTCCTCGCCGAGGGCCGCTCGGAGATCACCCTCGACCTGCGGGCGGTGACCTTCATCGACTCCTCCGGTCTCGGCGCCCTCGTGAAGGCCCACAAGCGGGCCGGACCGGCGGGGCGGCTCACCATCGTGAAGCCCCGGCCCCATGTCCACCGGGCCATGGAGATCTCGGGCCTGCTGAAAGTGCTCCGGGTCGACCGGTCGACCTGACGGCCGCCCGTCCCGCCTCAGCGCCCGCTGCCCTGGGCGGCCATGGCCGCCCGCCATCCGATGAGGAGCAGGGTGGCATCGTCGTGCAACTGGCCCGCCTCGTGGGCCATCACGCTGTGGGTGAGGCGGCGCATCATCTCGGCCGGGAGCTCCTGGGCGGCGGCGGCCCGCTGCAGCAGGTCGCCGAGCCGCTCGATGCCGAACTCCTCGCCGGTCGGGGATCTGGCCTCCACCACGCCGTCGGTGTAGAAGACCACCCGGTCGCCCGGTTCCAGCTGGGCCTCGTTCACGGTCGGTGGCCGGCCCAGGCCCATGGGGGTGCTCACCGTGGCCGGTAGCGCGCCCACCACGGCGGTGCCCCGCAGCAGCAGTGGCCGGGGGTGGCCGCCGCTCACGAAGGCCAGCCGGCCCGTCCCCAGATCGAGGCTGGCCAGCTGGCCGGTGACGAAGTGATCCTCGCCGAAGGCGGCGGTGATGCCGGCGTCCACGGCCATGTAGGTGGCCTCCAAGGTGGCACCGTGGCGCCGCCCGTGGCGGTGGATGGCGCCGGCCAGGTTGGCCATGCGGCTGGCCTCGAGGCCGTGGCCCATGGCGTCGTAGACGGCCACGTGGGCCACGCTCCCGTTGACGGCATAGTCGAAGCTGTCGCCGGCCACCTCGTAGGCCGGCTCCAGGACGGCGGCGATCTCGACGTGCTCGCTGGAGAAGCTGAGCGGCGGTAGCATGGACCAGCGCAGCTCGGCCGCGACCCTCATGCTGCGGCGGCGGCGGGCCAGCACCAGAGAGTCGCCGTAGGCCGACTTGGTCATCACCAGGTCGGCCACCAACGATGCCAGCCACGTGAGGCGCCGGGCACACAGCTCGTCGATCTCCGGCACGGCGACGGCCAGCACGCCCAGGCGCTCGGCGCCGTCGAGGAGGGGCAGCCACAGCCGGCGGCCGCCCCCCTCAGCCTCGCCCTCGAGGATCTCCTGGGCCCGGAACGACCGGCCGGCCAGCGTGGAGTCGATGTCCAGCGGGTCTCCCGGTGGCCCACTGCCCCGGGGGAGGGGCAGGAGCACCCGCTGCTCCAGGTCCACCAGGTGGATGAGCGCCTCGGTTGCGCCCAAGCGGCGGGCGTGCTCGTCCACGGCGGCGGGCACGTCGTCGGGGTGGAGCCGGCGGGAGAGGGTCAGCAGGCTCCCGAGCACCTCCTCGCCCGGCGACAGGCCCCCGTCAGTCCAGGTGGCCGGTCCGGCGGCGCCGAGGGGCTCGGTCACCGGGCCAGTCTTTCAGAGCCGGGCCGGCCGTCGCCGGGCCGCCCGCCCCTCCCCCCACACCGCCGGTGTGCCCGTTCCGCGGACAGAAATCGCCAAGCGAGGGCGGGAAGTGACCATGGAAGGCCTGAACCAGCGAGCGGAACGCCAGCACGGGCGCTTCACCCCCGGTCCCTACGAGAGCGGATCAGGCCTCGCAGTGCGGGATGGACTGGTGGGCCTGATGGTTGCCTTCGGTCTCGTGGGGGACGGTGTCGTGGGCGTTCATCGTGCCGCGGTTGCACGGGCCCCGCGGCGCGTCCTCGCTGCCGGCCAGGGCCGTTCCGGCCGGTGCCACAGCGGCGGCGGTGGTGGTGATGACGATGGCGGCGAGGGTCTTGCGCACGGGCAGCTGCTCCTTGTCGAGAGATGGGTCGACTTCGAACCGTTCCCTCCGGGCCGCCCCTTCATGCCTGGCCGGCCTGGGCCCCGACGCGAGCAAGCAGCCGGTCCCTTCCGGCTGCCTGCTCCTGTACCGCCCCCCCGGGCTCGAGCGTCCTGCCCCCGCGGGTCCCGTCCCCCGGCTTCGTGATCCAATTATTGGGCGCCAACCTGAAGGCGCGCTGAAGATGGCCCGGAAGAATGGCTGAAATCCTGCTCGGGCCGAGCCCGGCCACGGTTCTGGTCCCGAATACGAGTCCGTTTCGGTACCGCTTCCGGGACCAGAACGCCGGGCGCATCAGAACGGGCCGGCCGGCGAGGTGCGATGGCCTGGGGTCGCTGGGGGCGGGGCACGCCATGTACAGTGGGCGCGCAGAGGCCCGGTGTCCAGCCGGGCCGCGATGCGTGACCATCGGGTCCCCGTGCGAGCGCCACTTCGAGTGAGTCGGGAGCCCCGGTGGCCGGCACAGGTGCGCATCACGGCAGTCGGATCTGACGTGCCCAGTCCACGGCTCTTGCAGATCCTCGACCTGATCCGCGCCGCCCGGGAGGCCGACCCCGGCACCGGCCGGCTGTGCACGGTGAGCGCGGCCGTCACCGGGATGACGGGCGCCGGGGTCATGCTGATGTCGGGCGACGTGCCCCGCGGCTCGCTGTGCAGCTCCGACGAGGTGAGCGCGCTGATCGAGGATCTCCAGTACACCCTCGGCGAGGGACCCTGCGTCGACGCTTACGGGCAGGACCGGCCGGTGCTCGAACCCGATCTGTGCACCGACGGGAGGAGCCGCTGGCTCGCCTTCGCGCCACCGGCGCTCGAGGCGGGCGCACGGGCGACGTTCGGCTTCCCCCTCCAGATCGGCAGCGTGCGCCTCGGCGCGCTGAACCTCTACCGCGACCGGCCCGGGCCGCTGACCGACGCCCAGCACGGCGACGCGCTCATCCTGACCGGCGTGATCGCCCGGGCGGTGCTGGTCATGCAGGCGGAGGCAGAGCTGGGGGCCATCCCGGCCGCCCTGGAGGAGGGCGCCGATCTTCGCCTGGTCGTCCACCAGGCGGCGGGCATGGTGGCTGCCCAGCTCGGCGTCAGCGTGGCCGAGGCGCTCGTCCGCCTCCGGGCCCGCGCCTTCGCCGACGACCGCCTGCTCGTGCAGGTGGCGGCCGACGTGGTTGGCCGTCGCCTCCGCTTCGACTGACCCGGCGCCGACCGCCGACGTAGCGCCGCCGGTCCGCGTACGCTGGCGGGACCGCCCGTCAACGCTGCCGGCGGGCCGAGGGAGGGATGACCCGATGCCCCGCGAAGCATCACTGGTACGGACGCTGGTCGACCTGGCGGACACGCTCGTCGACGACTTCGATGTCATCGAGATGCTGACGGTGCTGGTGGACCAGTGCGTGGAGCTGCTGGGCGTCAGCGCGGCCGGCGTCATGCTCGCCGCTCCCGGCGCCGAGCTGCGGGTGGCCGCGTCGTCCAGCGAGGCGATGCGCGTCGTGGAGCTGTTCGAGCTCCAGGCCGAGGAGGGGCCCTGCCCCGACTGCTTCCGCTCCGGTGAGGCGATCCTGAGCGGCGACCTGGCGTCCGACGAGCGCTGGCCGGCGTTCGTCCCCGTGGCCCTCGGCAGTGGCTTCGCCTCGGTGCACGCTGTCCCCCTGCGCCTGCGGGGGCAGGTAATCGGCGCCCTCAACCTCTTCAGCGCCGAGGTAGGCGAGCCCGGCGAGGCCGACATGGTGGCCGCCCGCGCCCTCGCCGACATCGCCACCATCGCCATCGTCCAGCACCGGGCGGCGCGGGAGGCCCAGGTGCTGGCCGAGCAGCTCACCCACGCGCTGAACAGCCGGGTGGTGATCGAGCAGGCCAAGGGCGTCCTGTCCGAGCGCCTCGGGGTCGACATGGACGAGGCGTTCTCCCGACTGCGCATCTACGCCCGCGGCAACAACCGGCGCTTGACCGAGGTTGCGCAGTCGCTGGTCGACGGGTCGCTCGACACCGTCGACCTCGCGCCGGCGTCCGCCGGGGGCTGAGCCGCGAGGGCCCGGCCGGCCCGTAGTACCGTCGAGGCCACGGCGTCCAGACCACGGGCGACCCGGCCGTCCACCCGAGACCCCGGTGCGCGGCCTTGCCGTTTGGGGACCGTGGCGTCGGATGAGCGTGGCCGGTCGATGCTGAGTGGGGTAACCTGGCGCCGGCACGCGTCGTGCGCCGCCCGGACCCCGCGGTTTCTCCACGTACCTCGAGAGGACGGGGCCCCGGTGGTCCGCGAGCAACAGCTGTCGGACGTGCTGAACGAGTTCGCCCGCACCATGCTGACGGACTTCCCCATCCAGGCCATCCTCGACCGCCTGGTCGTGCGCATCGTCGACGTCCTGCCCGTGACGTCGGCCGGGGTGACGCTCATCTCGGCGCCGGCCGAGCCGCGTTACGTGGCCGCCTCCGACGAGGCCGCCCTGCGCTTCGAGCGGCTCCAGACGGAGCTGGGCGAGGGGCCGTGCGTGGCCGCGGCCGCATCGGGAGAGGCGGTGGCCGTCCCGGACGTAGGCGCCGACGAGCGGTTCCCGGCATTCGGGCCCCGTGCCGTCGAGGCGGGGCTCGGCGCCGTGTTCACCTTCCCGCTCCGCCGCCACGGCGGCCAGCTGGGGGCGCTCGACCTGTACCGCGCCACGCCCGGGCCGCTCGACGCCGACTCGCTGGCCGCCGCCCAGACCCTGGCCGACGTGGCGTCGGCCTACGTCCAGAACGCTCAGGCCCGCGTCGACTTGGCGGCCGCCTACGACCAGGCGCGCGAGCGCGCCCTGCACGACCCCCTCACGGGACTGGCCAACCGGGCGCTGCTGGCACTGCGCCTCGAGCACGCGGGGGCGAGAGCGATGCGGTCGGGGTCGGCGACGGGGGTCCTCTTCGTCGACCTCGACCGCTTCAAGTCCGTCAACGACACGCACGGGCACCGCGCCGGCGACCGTCTCCTGGTGGCCGTGGCCGAGCGGCTCGGCGCGCTGGTGCGGCCGAGCGACACGCTCGCTCGCCTGGCCGGCGACGAGTTCGTCATCCTGTGCGAGGACCTCGACCACCCGTCTCGTGTGGAGGCGCTGGCGGCCCGGGTCCACACCGCCCTGTCCGCCCCGTTCTCCCTGGGGGACACCGCGGTCGCCATCACCGCCAGCGTCGGCGTCGCCTTCGCCGGCCGAGCCGACGACATCCCCGAGCGCCTGGTCCAGGATGCCGACGCCGCCATGTACCAGGCCAAGCGCCAGGGCGGTGGCGGCCACGAGGTCATCGACCTGCGCGAGCGGCGGGTGGCCGAGCGCCGCGCCAGCCTGGGCAGCGACCTGCACCTCGCGCTGGCGCGGGGCGAGCTCCGACTGGACTACCAGCCGATCGTGGACACCGCCGGGGGGCGGGTCTGCGGCGTCGAGGCACTCCTGCGCTGGGACCACCCGCGCTTCGGCCCGGTCCCTCCGGCGGTGGCCGTGCCGCTGGCCGAGGAGGAGGACCTTATCGGCGGGATCGGCGACTGGGCGCTGCGACAGGCGTGCGAGGACCGCCACCGCTGGGGGCGCGACGACCTCGGGGTGGCGGTCAACGTGTCGGCCCGCCAGCTGCTGTCCCAGGACTACGCGGCGAGCGTGGAGGCGGCGCTTTGTGCGACATCCACCGCGGCACGCCTCCTCACGATCGAGGTCACCGACGACGCCTTCACCCACGACGGCGACCGGGCCCTCGTGGTGATCGAGGACCTGCGGGACCTGGGTGTGGCCGTCACCCTGGAGCACTTCGGGACCCGTTCCGCCTCCCTCGACCACCTCCGCCGCTTCACCGTGGACGCCGTCAAGCTGGACCCGGCGTTCGTCGCCGGCCTGCCCCACGACCGGGCCGGCTCCGCCGTCGTGTCCGCCGTCGTCCACCTGGCGCACCGGCTCGGCATCGATGCCGTGGCGCCCGGCGTGGAGCGGGCCGACCAGCGCAGGGCGGTCGTGGCGCTGGAATGCGACCGCGCCCAGGGTTTCCTCGTGGCACGACCGGCGACGATCGACGGCATCGCTGCTCTGCTCGCCGCCGAATGGGGCGAGGGGGCCGCCCAGCCCGTCGCCACGTCGACCTCCGCCGGTGACTGGGGGCCGTCGCCTTGGTAGGAGCCACCACGCCGCCCTGGTCCACTCCCCGGGGCCCTCGCCCTGCGCCAGGCCGGCGCCGTCTGTTCGCGGCCGCCGGGCCGCGGCCCCGGGACGGCGGGTGACCTGGTCGTCCGCCAGGTCGTTGGCGCTGGCCAACCGGCTGACGGCGAGGGCGTTCGCCCTCGCCGTCGAGCCCACGGTGTCGCCCGAGGCGGCCGGCGAGGTCCTGGCGGAGATGGCCGCGGACGACGGCGTGGCATTGAGAAGCGCGCGGCGTCGCGTGGAGGCGCGGCTGTTCGACCGACCGACGCGCCTCGCAGAGG
>JBOGHQ010000467.1:0-5098 GCA_050744785.1 Acidimicrobiales bacterium
GGACATGGGCACGATCCTCCCCGGCCACGGGGGTCTCCTCGACCGCTTCGACGCCCTCCTCTTCGTCCTGCCCGCCATCTGGCTCCTCGCCACCCTCCAGGACTTCTTCATCTAGGGACTCAGTAGCCTGGGCGGGTGGCCACGACCGTCTCGATCGCGGGGTCCACGGGATCGATCGGGACCCAGGCCCTCGACGTGGTCACCGCGGAGGCCGATCGGTTCGAGGTCGTGGCGCTGGGCGCGTCCACCTCGGTCGACGACCTGGCCGAACAGGCCCGCCGGTGGTCACCGAAGGTCGTCGCGATCGCGGATGCGTCGCGCGCCTCCGCGCTGGAGGCGGCCGTGCCCTCGGGCACCGAGGTCGTCGCCGGGCCGGGTGCGCTGGCGTCCATCGCGGCCACGGCCGATGTGTGCGTGAACGGCGTGGTGGGCTTCGCGGGGCTCGGGGTCACCCTCGCGGCGCTCGAGGCGGGGAAGCGCCTCGCGCTGGCGAACAAGGAGTCGCTCATCGCGGCGGGCCCGGTCGTGCAGCTGGCCCGGGCCACGCCCGGTGCAGAGATCGTGCCGGTCGACTCCGAGCACTCCGCCATCCACCAGTGCCTCCGGTCCGGCCAGGGCCCGGCCGAGGTGCGCCGGGTGCTGCTCACCGCCAGCGGCGGCCCCTTCCTCGGCCGCAGCCCGGCCGAGCTGGCCTCGGTGACGGTGGACGACGCCCTGGCCCATCCCACCTGGGCCATGGGCCCGAAGATCACCGTCGACTCGTCCACCCTCATGAACAAGGGCCTGGAGGTCATCGAGGCCCATGAGCTGTTCCGGCTGCCCTACGACGCCATCGAGGTGGTGGTGCAGCCCCAGTCCGTCGTGCATTCGATGGTCGAGTTCACCGATGGGTCCACCATCGCCCAGCTCTCCCTGCCCGACATGCGCCTGCCCATCGCCTATGCCCTCGGCTACCCCGAGCGGTCGCCGGTGCCGTTCGGGGCCATCGACTGGGCCCGCCTGGGCCGGCTGGACTTCGCCCCGCCCGATCTGGCCACCTTCCGCTGCCTGGCCCTCGCCTACCAGGCCGGTCGCCAGGGGGGGACCGCCCCGGCCACCCTCAACGCCGCCAACGAGGTGGCCGTCGACGCCTTCCTCAACCGGGCCCTGGCCTGGGCCGACATCCCAGCCGTGATCGAGGAGTGCCTGGCCCGGGACCCGGGAACGAATCCCGACGGGCTGGGCGTTGTAGTCCAGGCCGACACGGTCGCGCGGGAGCACGCGCGCGCCGCAGTGGAACGGAGATCCCGAGCAGCATGACCCAGACGCAGACCCAGACCGGCAGCAGCAGTGGTGACCGGGGCGACAGCCCCGACCCCGGGGACCAGGTGGGCGGTCTGCTGCGCCTCGGGCTGGTCGTCTTGGGCGGCATGGTTGCCGCGGTGGCCACCGGCGTCACCAGCACCGTCCTGGTGGTGCTGGCCATCGTGGTGATGATCATGTTGCACGAGCTCGGTCACTTCGCCACCGCCAAGTGGGCCGGCATGAAGGTCACCGAGTACTTCCTCGGGTTCGGCCCCCGCCTGTGGTCCATCCGCAAGGGGGACACCGAGTACGGCGTCAAGGCCATCCCGGCTGGCGGCTACGTGAGGATCATCGGGATGAGCAACCTCGACAAGGTCGACCCCGAGGACGAGCACCGCACGTACCGCCAGAAGCCCTACTGGCGCCGGCTTTCGGTGGCGGTGGCCGGGTCCACCGTCCACTTCATCCTGGCCTTCATCCTGCTGTTCTCCATCTTCGCCTTCGTCGGGGTGGAGAACGCCGACCAGCCCAACCTCGAGGTTGGCACCATCAGCCGCCTCGAGTCCGGTCCCAGCCCGGCCCAGCAGGCCGGGTTCGAGGTGGGCGACCGGCTCCTCGCCGTGGACGGCCGACCGCTCGAGCAATGGGAGGACATCCCGCCCTACATCTGGGACCGTCCCGGCGAGGAGATCGTCTTCACGGTGGAGCGGGCCGGGCGCGAGCTGGACCTCACCGCCACCCCAATCGACCTGAGCAAGGTCCGCATTGGGGACGGCACGCCGCTGTCCAGCGAGCCCAAGGGCTTCGTCGGCGTCGGGCCGACCTTCCCCGTCGAGAAGTTCGGGCTGGTGGAGTCGGCCGGCAAGTCGTTCACCGGCCTGGGCCGGGCCACGGTGGACACCGTGAAGGCGCTCGGCAGCATCTTCTCGCCCGATGGGGCGTCGTCCTACGGGCGCCAGCTGGCCGGAGGGGAGAGTGACCCCGAGGAGGGCGACCCCCGGTTCCTCTCGCCGGTGGGCTTCGCGCGGGTCGCCTCCCAGGCGGCCGACACCGGCGTGCGGGAGGTGCTGGCCCTGCTGTTCATGATCAACGTGTTCGTGGGCCTGTTCAACATGATCCCGCTGCTGCCCCTCGACGGCGGCCACGTGATTATCGCCACCTACGAGAAGATCCGCTCCCGGAAGGGCCGGCCGTACCACGCCGACGTGGCCAAGGCCATGCCCATCTACTACATGTTCTTCCTCGTCCTGGTCTTCATCGGCGCCTCCTCGCTGTACCTGGACATCGTTCGCCCCATCGCCAACCCCTTCGAGTAGCGGTCCCGCCGTCGGAAGCGAAGCTTCCTCGGCGAGCTGGACGTGCCGCGGAGGCCGGGGGGCCCGGCCACCTCTGCGCTGACGGCTCATTGGCCGGCAGCCGTGGAGTGGCCGCCGGCCGGTACGCCGGCCGGTGTACCCAGAGTCGGCATTCGCGGCGCGTCCCCTACGCTGAAATGGTGAGCCAGTACGAGCGCCGGGCGACGAGGCGCATCGACGTGGGGTCGGTGCCGGTGGGGGGTGGCGCGCCCATCTCGGTGCAGTCCATGACCATCACCAAGACGGCCGACGTGGAGGGCACCCTGGCCCAGGTGTACGGTCTGGCCGGGGCGGGGGCCGACATCGTGCGCTGCACCTGCAACGACCAGGCTGCCGCCGAGAGCTTGGCCCGCATCGTGCCCCGCTCGCCGGTGCCCATCGTGGCCGACGTGCACAACGACTGGCGCATGGGGATCGCCGCCCTTGAGGCGGGCGTGCACTGCCTCCGGCTCAACCCCGGCAACATCCGCAGGCCGGACCGCATCCGGGCCATCGCCTCCGAGGCACGGGACCGCGGTGTGCCCATCCGGATCGGCGTCAACGCCGGCTCGCTCGACAAGGACCTGTACGAGAAGCACGGGGGGCCCACCGCCGAGGCCATGGTGGAGTCGGCCCTCATGGAGCTGGGCCTGTTCGAGGACGTGGGGTTCGACCGGGTGAAGATCTCGGTGAAGGCCTCCAGCGTCCCTCTCATGGTGGACGCCTACCGGCTGCTGGCCGACACGGTGGACCACCCGCTGCACCTCGGGGTCACCGAGGCCGGGCCGCCGCCGGCCGGGCTCATCAAGGGCACGGCCGGGATGGCCACGCTGCTGTCCGAGGGCATCGGTGACACCATCCGCTACTCGCTCACCGCCGACCCCGTGGAGGAGGCCCGGGCCGGGCGCCAGCTGCTCGAGGCCCTCGGCCTGCGGGAGCGCAAGGGCGTGGACCTCATCGCCTGCCCGTCCTGCGGCCGGGCCGAGATCGACGTGATCCAGGTGGCCAAGGACGCCCTGGCCGCCTTCGAGGCGGAGCAGCTGCCCGTCCAGGTCGCCGTCATGGGGTGCGTGGTCAACGGTCCCGGCGAGGCGCGGGAGGCGGACCTTGGCATCGCCGCCGGCCGGCGGCGGGGCCACCTGTTCGTGAAGGGACAGGTGGTGCGGGTCGTGCCCGAGGAGGAGATGGTGGAGGCCCTGCTGGCCGAGGCGCGCCTGCTGGTGGAGCAGGGCGTGGAGGCGAGGCTGGCCGCGGCCGACGACGGCGCGGCCGAGGAGGCGGAGCGCGACCGGGCCGAGTTGCTGGACCTCCAGGGTGACGACGCAAACGCCAGCGAGGCGGCGGTGGAGCTCATCCGCAAATCGCTCGACGCCGGGTAGCCGCCGCAGTACACCGGTCCCCATGGGCACCGAGCTGCGCGCCGTCGCCGAGGACGAGCTCGAGGAGCTCCTCCGGGTCAACCACGTCGCCTTCGGCGCCGCCATGCCCGACGCCGACCAGCTGGCCGACCTCAAGAGGGTCTTCGTGCTGGACCGGGCCCGGGCTGTGTTCGAGGGAGGCCGCATCGTCGCCAGCTCGGCCGCCTTCCCCTTCGAGCTCACCCTGCCGGGGCTCACCACCGTGCCCGCCTCCGGCGTCAGCATGGTGGGGGTCCTTCCCACCCATCGGCGCCAGGGCCACCTCAGGGCCATGATTGGTGCCCTGCTCGACGACACCGCCGAGCGGGGCGAGGCAGTGTCGATCCTGCTGGCCTCCGAGAGCCTCATCTACGGGCGCTTCGGGTTCGGTCTGGCCACGTCGCACACCTGGGTGGAGCTGCCTCGCCGGCACGGCGCCATGCTCTCCGGCGTCCCGTCGGCGGGCCGGGTCACGCTGGTGGACAAGGCCGAGGCGGCCAAGGTCCTCCCCGGTCTGCTCGACCGGGCCCGCCGGCAGCAGCCGGGTGACATCACCCGGCCCGACGCCTGGTGGGACGGGCTGCTGCGGGACCCCGAGAACAAGCGCGAGGGCGCCGGCCCCCAGTTCTACGCCGTCCACGAGTCCCCGGCGGGGGAGGCCGACGGCTACGCCGTCTACCGGGTGAAGCACAATTGGGACGGCGGCTCGCCCAACGCCCGCCTGCTGGCCAGCGAGATCGTGAGCCTGGACGCCGCCGCCGAGGCCGACCTGTGGCGCTACCTGTGCTCGGTGGACCTGGTGGAGGTGGTGGAGGCCGAGAACCGGCCGCTCACCGACCCCCTCCGGTGGATGCTGGCCGACCCCCGCCGTCTGCTGGTGAAGGGGCACAGCGACTGGCTGTGGGCCCGCATCCTCGACGTGGAGGCCGCCCTGTCGGCTCGCCGCTACGCCACCGAGGACCGGCTGGTGCTGGAGGTGTCCGACCCCTTCCGCCCCGCCACCGCCGGCCGCTATGAGCTGGGCGGCTCGCCCGCCGGCGCCACCTGCCGGCGCACCGACGCCGAGCCCGACCTGGCCCTGGC
>JBOGHQ010000468.1:0-5390 GCA_050744785.1 Acidimicrobiales bacterium
CGATCGGCCCCTCGGCCTCCGAAAGCGCCTCGGTGACAAACGGGGTGCGGGGCGCCTCGCTGGGGTGCAGGCGGTTCCAGCGCTCGACCGACAGGGCATCCTCTCGCAGTGCCTTGTAGGACGTGGCGCTCCACAGCTCCACGGCCACGTCGTGGTCCTCGGCCAGCCGGCGCTGGGCCTCGAGGGCGGCCGGGTAGGCGCTCCCGCTGAACAGCACGGTGGCCCGCCGGCTGGGGCCCTCGGGCGCCGGCGCGAAGCGGTAGAGGCCCCGCAGGATGCCCTCGTCCGCCCCCTCCGGCTTGGCCGGCATGACGACGTTCTCGTTGTAGAGGGTGAGGTAGTAGAAGCGGTCCTCGGGCACCGCGCCGTACATGGTCTCGATGCCGTGGCGGACGATGGCGGCGACCTCGTAGGCGAAGGCCGGGTCGTAGGCGGCCACGTTGGGCACGGCCGAGGCCAGCAGCAGGGAGTGGCCGTCCTGGTGCTGCAGCCCCTCCCCGTTCAGCGTGGTGCGGCCGGCGGTGGCGCCCAGCATGAAGCCCCGGCCCCGCATGTCGCCGAAGGCCCAGATCAGGTCCATGGTCCGCTGGAACCCGAACATCGAATAGAAGATGTAGAAGGGCACCATGGGCTGGCCCCAGGTGGCGTAGGCGGTGCCGGCGGCCGTGAACGAGGCCATGGAGCCGGCCTCGGTGATGCCCTCCTCCAGGATCTGTCCCGACCTGTCCTCCTTGTAGAACGACAGGGAGGCGGCGTCCACGGGCTCGTACTTCTGCCCGAACGGGGCGTAGATCGAGAACTCCTTGAACAAGGCGTCCATGCCGAAGGTGCGGGCCTCGTCGGGGATGATGGGCACCACGCGGGCTCCCATCCCCTTGTCCCGCATGACGTTGCGGAGCAGGCGGGCGAAGCCCATGGTGGTGGACACCTCGCGGCCGTTGGAGCCCTCCTCGAGCTCGGCGAAGGCCTTGGCGTCGGGGGAGGGCAGCGCCTTCCACTTGAACGCCCGCCGGGGCAGGGCGCCGTCCAGGGCCCGGCGGCGCCCCATGAGGTACTCGTGCTCGAGCGAGCCCTTCGACGGCCGGTAGAAGGGCGGGTCGTCGGCGTCGAGCGCCTTCTCGGGGATCTGGTCGTGCAGGTACAGCCGGTCCCGGAGGGACTTCAGCTGGGCCTTGGTCATCTTCTTGATCTGGTGGGTGGCGTTGCGGCCCTCGATGTCGTGGCCCAGGGCCCAGCCCTTCACCGTCTTGGCCAGGATCACGGTGGGCGCGCCCTGGTGCTCCACGGCGGCCTTGTAGGCGGCGTAGAGCTTGTGGTAGTCGTGACCGCCCCGCGGCAGGGTGCGCAGCTCATCGTCGCTCAGGTGCTCGACCATCTTGCGCAGGCGGGGGTCGGGGCCGAAGAAGTGCTCGCGGATGTAGGCGCCCGACTCCACCGAGTACTTCTGGAACTCGCCGTCGACGGTGGTGTTCATCTTGTTGAGCAGCACGCCGTCGGTGTCGCGGGCCAGCAGCTCGTCCCACTTGGTGCCCCAGATCACCTTGATGACGTTCCAGCCCGCGCCCCGGAACACGGCCTCGAGTTCCTGGATGATCTTCCCGTTGCCCCGCACCGGCCCGTCCAGGCGCTGGAGGTTGCAGTTGACGACGAAGATCAGGTTGTCGAGGGCGTCCCGCGAGGCCAGCGACAGGGCACCGAGCGACTCGGGCTCGTCCACCTCGCCGTCGCCGAGGAAGCACCACACCTTGGCCTCGCTGGTGTCGGCGATGCGCCGGTTGTGCAGGTAGCGGTTGAACCGGGCCTGGTAGATGGCGTTGATGGGGGCGAGGCCCATCGACACCGTGGGGAACTCCCAGAAGTCCGGCATGAGCCGGGGGTGGGGGTAGGACGACAGGCCGTTGCCGCCCAGCTCCATGCGGAAGTGGCGCAGCTGCTCCTCGGTGAGGCGGCCCTCCAGGAAGGCCCGGGCGTAGATGCCGGGGGCGGCGTGGCCCTGGAAGTACACCTGGTCGCCCGGCATGCCGTCGTCCCGGCCCCGGAAGAAGTGGTTGAAGCCCACCTCGTAGAGGCTGGCCGAGCTGGCGTAGGTGGCCAGGTGGCCGCCGATGCCCTCCGATCGGGCGTTGGCCCGGGTGACCATGACGGCCGCGTTCCAGCGGATGTAGGCGCGGATGCGCCGTTCCACGTACTCGTCGCCCGGGAACCACGGCTCCAGGTGGGGCGGGATGGTGTTGACGTAGGGTGTGGAGACGGCGGCCGGGAAGCCGACCTGCAGCTCCCGGGCCCGCTCTTGCAGCTTCATGAGCAGGAACCGGGCCCTCCCCTTGCCCCGGGCGTCGACCACGGCATCGAAGGAGTCGAGCCATTCGCCCGTCTCCTCGGGGTCGATGTCCGGCAGCTGGTGCGCGAAGCCGTCGAAGATCACCGGGTCTGCCATCCCACCATGGTCGCGCAGCCCGAAGTGAGAACCCGCCTGGCGCGGGGCAGGATGTCGGGATAGCCACGAAGGTGTACACCGACGGCGCTTGCATCGGAAACCCCGGGCCGGGAGGTTGGGCCTGGGCCGTGCCCGACGGCCCGTACGCCAGCGGGGCCGAGCCCGGCACCACCAACCAGCGCATGGAGATCATGGCCGCGCTGGAGGCGGTGACCGCCAACGACGGTCCGCTCGAGGTGGTGAGCGACTCCACCTACGTCGTCAACTGCTTCCGGGACCGGTGGTGGGAGGGCTGGCTGGCCCGCAACTGGCAGAACAAGGCCCGCCAGCCGGTGGCCAACCGGGACCTATGGGAGCCGCTCATCGAGGCCGTGCGGGCCGACCCCCGCCGGGTCCGCTTCACCTGGGTCAAGGGGCACTCCAACGACGTGATGAACGACGTCGTCGACCGGCTGGCCGTCGAGGCGGCCCGCACCCAGGAGTCCCGCCGGGGTGAGGGCACGCCCGAGTGGACGGGGCCGCCCGACACCCGGCGGGCCAGAGCGGCCGGCGCCGCAGCGGTCCCCGGCGTCCCGGGGGGTCACCGGCTGGTGGCCGGGGGCCTGCGCCCGCCGGGACTGGGCGGCTACGGCCCCAACCCCGTGGCCGACAGGGTGCGCGCCAGGCTGTCCCAGGTGCTGGAGGCCAAGCGCCAGCTCCACCCCGACCTGGTGGTGCTGACGGGCATGGGCCTGGGCGCCGAGCAGATGGCGGCCGAGGCGGCCCTGGAGGCGGGCATCCCCTTCGTGGCCGTGCTGGCCTTCCCGGGTCAGGACTCGGTCTGGCCATCGGATGCCCGGGACCGGTTCCGCCACCTCCTCGACAAGGCCCACACCCACGTCCTGCTCCAGAGCAAGGCGCCCAGCGGGAAGCAGGCCGTGGGCGGCGCCCTCAGCCGTCGGGGGGCGTGGCTGGCCCGGAACGCGTCGGAGGCAGTCGTGGTGTGGGACGGTGAGGACGACGGCGTCGGGCGGCTGGTGCGCAGCCTGCGGGACCACCTGGGCGAGGAGGAGGTCTGGGTCATCGACCCCGCCGAGTAGCGACCCGGGCCGCCCACCCGCCCGGCCGGCGGCGCGCAGGCGGCCAACTCCGCCTCCCGCCCGACCGGCTCGAGCACGGCGTGCGGCTGCACACCCTGGACCGCCGGGCGCTGGACACCTACCGTGTCCTCGGCGAGAACGTCGACCTGCTTCCGAGCACCGCCGGTCAGGTGAGGTGCTCCGTTCCTCCTCGCTGCACAGGGTGGGGCCCGGCCCGACCGTGACGGCGGCGCGCGACCGGGTGGCCGCCCTGCTCGGGCAGGCCAAGGCGACCGGCTCGTTCAGCGCCCGGCGGACGGTGCCGGCCGAGGAGCTGCAGATCGAGGTGCGAGGGGTCGGGCCCCTCGTCTTCCCCGTGCCCAGCGCCCAGGCCAGGCAGCTCTGCCGCCTCGGGCGGCCGGCCCGGTACGGGCAGGGCGAGCTGACGCTCCTGAACCCCCGGGTGCGGGACACCTGGGAGATCCCGAGGAGCCGCGTGCGGATCGACAACCGCCGGTGGCACAAGGCGCTGCGCCCGGCGCTGGACCGCCTGCGCGGCGACCTGGGCCTTCCTCCCGGCTGCGAGCTGCGGGCCGAGCTGCACTCGATGCTCGTGTACGCGCCGGGCCAGTTCTTCGTCCCCCACCAGGACAGCGAAAAGGACGACGCCATGGTGGGCACCCTGGTCGTGACGCTGCCGTAACCCTTCCGGGGCGGCGCCCTGGTCGTCGAGCACGGCGCCCACAGGGCGACCTACCGGTCGTCCAAGGGCCTGTCGCTGGTCGCCTTCTACGCCGACTGCCGCCACGAGGTCCGGCCCGTGAGATCCGGCTACCGCATCGTGCTGAGCTACAACCTGCTCCTCCGAGGGGACCGGGGGGCGGCCGCCCGGCCCGGAGCGGCGCCGGCTCTCGTCGATGCGGTGAGCCAGGGCCTCGCCGAGCACTTCTCGACGCCGGCCCCGGGACGACGAGGGCGCCTCGATCCCGATGCCGGTGATCCCCCCAACCGCCTGGTCTACCTGCTCGACCACGAGTACACCGAGGCCAGCCTGGGCTGGTCGCGCCTCAAGGGTGACGACGCCAGCCGGGCGGCGGTGCTGGAGGCCGCGGCGGCGGCATCGGAATGCGACGTCGTGCTGGCGCTGGCCGACATCCACGAGACGTGGAACTGCTTCGAGCCCGAGTGGCGACGGCCCTGGGGCGCCCGGAGCCGGGCCCAGCGATGGGACGACGACGATGACCCCGACGACGACTTCGACGACGACGCCTGGGACGGGGCGGGCTCCGAGTACGAGCTCGGCGAGTTGGCCGACCGGGGGATCACCCTCGACTGCTGGGTCAGCCCCTCGGACCAGCGGGCCGAGCCGGTGGCCACCACCGTCGCCGACGTCGAGGTGTGCGCCACCACCCCGTCGGCCGATCTTCGGCCCTACGACTCGGCCTATGAGGGCTACATGGGCAACTACGGCAACACGATGGACCGGTGGTACCGCCGGGCCGCCGAGGTCCTTTGGCCCCGCTGGCGGGCGTTCGCGGTGCGCGCCGAGGCGTCCCCGGGATGGGCCCTCGACGAGCTCTCCAAGCGCGTCCGGGCCGGCGGCGCGGCGGGTGCCCAGGAGGCGGCGGCCGCCCTTGCGCCCTTCTGGGCCACCAGTGTCGGGCCCGATCCGCAGCGTGGATTCACGGCCAAGGCACTCTGGCTGGCCTGCGCCCTCGATGAGCCCGCGTTGGCGACGATGCTGCTGAAGCCGCTTCGGGTCGAAGCGCTGGCGCCAGGTCACGCGCGGGCCGTCGTGGCGCTGGTCGAGCGCTACGGGGAACGCTGGGCCCGGGACCTCCTTGCGGAGTGGTCGGGCCGCGGCCGGGCATGGGCGCCCACGCCCGGTCGTGGGC
>JBOGHQ010000469.1:0-18284 GCA_050744785.1 Acidimicrobiales bacterium
GCCGCGGAGGCCCTTGGCGCAGCGGGGGCCAAGGTCGATGAGGTGTCGGTGCCCGCGGCGATCTATGGCCTGTCGGCCTACTACTTGATCGCCCCGGCGGAGGCGTCGAGCAACCTGGCGCGCTACGACGGCGTGCGCTACGGCCTCCGGGTCGGCGGGGCCGACGTGGCCGCCATGAACGCCGCCACCAGGGGGGCGGGCTTCGGGGCCGAGGTGAAGCGCCGCATCATGCTCGGCACCTACGCCCTCTCGGCCGGGTACTACGACGCCTACTACGGCCAGGCCCAGCGGGCCCGCACCCTGATCATCCGGGACTTCGAGGCCGCCTACGAGAGCTTCGACGTGCTGCTGTCGCCCACCACCCCAACCACCGCCTTCGCCTTCGGCGCCAAGTCCGACACCCCGCTGGCCATGTACCTGAGCGACGTGTGCACCATCCCCTCCAACCTGGCCGGCCACCCCGCCCTGAGCCTCCCGTACGGCACCGGCGACGACGGCCTGCCCGTCGGGGTGCAGCTGATGGCGCCGGCCCTGGGCGAGCCGGTGCTGTTCCAGGTCGCGGCCGCCCTGGAGGCCACCCGTGACTGACGGAGCTGCGAGAGGAACGGCGCCGGGCGGCGATGGGCCCCCCGCCTTCGGCGAGGAGCCGGGGTCCCTGGTCTCGCCTCCGCTGCGCTCCGACTCGCTCGGGACTCCGATGGGGCCCCGGCGGGGGAATGAACATCCTTCGAAGCCCTACGACGTAGTCGTAGGGCTCGAGGTTCATTGTGAGCTCAAGACCGAGACCAAGCTCTTCTGCTCGTGCCGCAACGCCTTCGGCGACGAGCCCAATACCAACGTGTGCCCGGTGTGCCTGGGGCTCCCGGGGTCGCTGCCGGTGCTGAACCGCAGCGCCGTGGACCTGGCCATGCGGGTGGGGCAGGCCCTGTCCTGCCGGGTGGAGCCGAGCATCTTCCACCGCAAGAACTACTTCTATCCGGACATGCCGAAGGACTACCAGGTCAGCCAGTACGACGAGCCCATCAACGTGGACGGCGGGCTCGACCTGGCCGACGGCACCCGGGTGGGCATCGAGCGGGCCCACATGGAGGAGGACACCGGCAAGAACACCCACGTGGGCGGGGGCGGGCGCATCCTCGGCGCCGACTACTCGCTCATCGACTACAACCGGGCCGGCGTGCCCCTGGTGGAGATCGTGAGCCGGCCCGACCTGCGCTCGGCGGCCCAGGCCCAGGACTACGTCAAGGAGCTGCGGGCCATCCTGGTCAGCATCGGCGCCTCCGACGGCAAGATGGAGGAGGGGTCGCTGCGGGTCGACGCCAACGTGTCGGTGCGGCCGGCCGGCTCCGACCAGCTCGGCACCCGCTGCGAGATCAAGAACCTGAACTCGCTGCGCTCGCTGGGGCGGGCCGTCGACCACGAGGCGGCCCGGCAGTGGGACCTGCTGCAGGCCGGCGAGCGGGTGGTGCAGGAGACCCGGCACTGGAACGAGGAGGCGGGCCGCACCATCCCGGGGCGCTCCAAGGAGGAGGCCTACGACTACCGGTACTTCCCCGAGCCCGACCTGGTGCCGCTGGCGCCCGAGCAGGAGTGGCAGGACCAGGTGCGCACGTCGCTGCCCATGCTGCCCGCCGCTCGCCGGCGGCGGATCGTGGACGTCGCCGGGGTGGGCCCGGCGCTGGCCGCCACCGTGGTGGAGCAGGACCTGGACCCGCTGGTGCTGGCCGCGGTGTCGGCCCAGGCCGACGGGCGCCTGGCGGTGAACCGGGCCGTCAACGAGGTGGCCGCCGACGTCGAGGCGGCCCGCCGTCTCGACCCGGCCGCCTTCACCAAGCTGCTCCTGCTGGAGGGGGCTGGCCGCCTGACCGCCACCCAGGCCAAGCAGGTCCTGGCCCAGCTGCTGGCCGAGGGGGGCGATCCCGAGGCCATCGCCGCCGCCCGGGGCTTCGAGGCCCTGGGCGAGGACGTGCTCACCGGCGCCGTCGACGACGTCATCGCCGCCCACCCGGCCGAGTGGGAGCGCTACAAGGGCGGCGACCAGAAGGTCACCGGGTTCTTCGTGGGCCAGGTGATGAAGGCCACCGCCGGCAAGGCCGACGGCAAGGCCGTCACGGCCGCCCTCCGGGCCCGGGCCGGGGGTGACGGGTGACGGGCCGGGGTACGCACCGCCCATGAGGATGCGGGCGGCGCTGGCGGGGCTGCTGGCGGCGCTGGTGGTGGGGGCGGGCTGCGGCGACGGGCCCGACGACGAGTCGTCGCGGGCGTCCGAGGACACGACCACGACGACGACCACCTCCGCGGCGGCCATCCCCACCACGACCGCCCAGCCGGCCGGCTCCTCCACGTCGTCGACGGCGACGCCTCGCTCGACGGTGGCCCAGGCCACCACCACCACGACCGCGGCGGCGGGGTCAGCCCAGGCCAGCGGGGCGGCCACCTTCCCCCGCCCGGGCACCTACCGCTACACCAGCACCGGCACCTTCACCGCCTCCATCGGCCTGCCCCAGACCCGCAATGGCGAGGCCACCCTCACCGTGGACCCGGCGAACGGCACCGACCAGCACAGCGTCAAGGCCGCCCCTGGCCGCAGCACCGACCAGGTGCTGCGCCTCGACGGCGGCAACGTCCACCTGGTGTCGCTCCGCCTCACCGAGTCGGGTTTCACCAAGGAGTTCCGCCCCCAACCACCCGGCCTGGCGCTGCCGGCCGGCGCCGCGCCGGGGCGGACGTGGTCGTGGCAGGCCTCGTCCACCGACGGCCAGACCCAGGTGTCGTCCAGCTTCCGGGCGGTGCGGACCGAGACGGTGACGGTGGGCACCGCCCAGGTGGAGGCCCTCGTCGTCGAGGTCGCCCTGAGCACCGCCGGCGACATCGCGCTCACCTCCACCCAGACCATGTGGGCGGTGCCCCGCCTGGGCCTGATCGTCCGCCAGGACGACGCCACCCAGGGCCGGCTGGGCGCCATCACCTTCACCAGCAACGCCAGCGACCGGCTCATCTCCCTCGACCCGTCCTGAGATATCCGGTCGCCCTGCGCCAGCGGCCCGCCGTACGCTTCGATCGATGAGCACCGACAACCGCCCCAGGTCGCGCGACGTCACCGACGGGTTCGAGCGGGCGCCGGCCCGGGCCATGCTCCGTGCCGTCGGGATGACCGACGAGGACTTCGGCAAGCCCCAGGTGGGAGTGGCCTCGTCGTGGAACGAGGTCACGCCCTGCAACATGCCCCTCGACCACCTGGCCAAGCAGGCCAAGGAGGGCGTGCGGGAGGCGGGCGCCTTCCCCCTCGAGTTCGTCACCATCGCCGTCAGCGACGGCATCTCCATGGGCCACGAGGGCATGCGAGCCTCGCTGGTGAGCCGGGAGGTGATCGCCGACTCGGTGGAGACGGTGATGCACGCCGAGCGCTTCGACGGCCTGGTCAGCTTGGCCGGGTGCGACAAGTCGCTGCCGGGGATGCTGATGGCGGCGGCCCGGCTCAACCTGCCGTCGGTGTTCCTCTACGGCGGGTCCATCCTGCCCGGCCGCATCCCCGGGGACCCCACCGACCGCGCCCTCGACATCGTGAGTGTCTTCGAGGCGGTGGGGGCCCGGGCGGCCGGGTCGCTCACCGACGAGGAGCTGGGCCTCATCGAGCGCCACGCCTGCCCCACGGTGGGCAGCTGCGCCGGCATGTTCACGGCCAACACCATGGCGGCGGTGGGGGAGGCCCTTGGCATGTCGCTCCCTGGCAGCGCCTCGCCGGCTGCGGTCGACCCCCGCCGTGCGGACTTCGCCCGCCGGTCGGGTGAGGCGGTGGTGCGCCTCCTCGACGAGGGCATCCGCCCCCGGCAGATCCTCACCAAGGAGGCCTTCGAGAACGCCATCGCAGTGGTGATGGCGCTGGGCGGGTCAACCAATGCCGTGCTGCACCTGCTGGCCATCGCAAACGAGGCCCGCGTCGAGCTCACCCTCGACGACTTCAACCGGGTGGGCCGGCGCACGCCCCACATCGCCGACACCAAGCCTCACGGCCGCTATCACATGATCGACGTCGACCGGGTGGGAGGCGTGCCGGCGGTCATGGCCGAGCTGCTGCAAGCCGGCCGGTTGCACGGCGACTGCCTCACCGTCACGGGCTGCACCATGGCCGAGAACCTGGCCGCCCTCGACCCGCCGCCGCCCGACGGGTCGGTCATCCACCCGCTCTCCAAGCCCCTCCACGACGACGGTGGCATCGCCGTGCTGTCCGGCTCGCTGGCGCCCAACGGGGCGGTGGTCAAGGTGGCCGGCATCGACACCGACCGCTTCGAGGGCACGGCCCGGGTCTTCGACGGCGAGCAGGGGGCGCTGGACGCCGTGCTGGCCGGCCGCATCGCGCCGGGCACGGTGGTGGTGATCCGCTACGAGGGGCCCAAGGGCGGGCCGGGCATGCGGGAGATGCTGGCCGTCACGGGTGCCATGAAGGGCGCCGGCCGGGGTGGCGACTGCGCCCTCCTCACCGACGGCCGCTTCTCGGGCGGCACCCACGGGTTCTGCATCGGCCACGTCGCCCCGGAGGCCGTGGACGGCGGGCCCATCGCCTTCGTCCGGGACGGCGACCGCATCGCCATCGACGTGACAGCCCGCTCCATCGACCTCTTGGTGGACGGCGCGGTACTGGCCGCCCGGCGCAAGGACTGGAAGCTCCCCGAGCCCCGCTACACCACCGGCGTGCTGGCCAAGTACGCCCGCCTCGTCACGGGGGCAGAGCGGGGCGCCGTCACCGAGCCGTAGCCTCTGCGGCCATGGCGCCGTGGTCGGAGGTTCGAGAGGACGCGCCCGATCTGGCCGAGGCGGTGGAGGCCCGGTTCCGGTCCGCCAAGCACCACGTGCTGGCCACCCTGCGCCGCGACGGCTCCCCGCGGGTAAGTGGCACCGAGGTGGTGCTCGCCGACGACGGCAGCCTCCAACTCGGCTCGATGCTGGGTGCGATGAAGGCCAAGGACCTCCAGCGGGACGGCCGCTTCGCCCTCCACGCCCACCCTGGCGACGGCTCCATGACGGGCGGCGACGCCAAGGTGTCCGGGGTGGCCCACGAGGTCCCTGACCACCCCGACGCCGTCACCTCTCACCTCTTCCGCCTCGACGTGCACGAGGTGGTGCTGATCACGATCCATCCCGAGGGCGACCGGCTGGTGATCGAGTCGTGGCGGCCTGGCGAGGGGCTGCGGAGGGTGGAGCGCTACTAGTGCCTCGGCCTCATCCATCCGGCCGAAGTCGATGGTGCTCCGGCGGGCGAGCGGAGCTCGCGCCCCTCCGCCCTCTTTGGGGTGTCCGCAGCCGAATGGGCCGCCTACGGCGGCGCCAGCGGCCGCGGACCTCGGCCCGTGCAAACGGGGCGAACGTTTGTGGCCACGGCGCTAGGTGCGGGCCCGGCGGCGCAGGGCTGACCACCAAAGGGCGCTGGCCCC
Organism: Acidimicrobiales bacterium; assembly: GCA_050744785.1. Classification (GTDB taxonomy): domain Bacteria; phylum Actinomycetota; class Acidimicrobiia; order Acidimicrobiales; genus JBOGHQ01. The sequence continues at coordinate 5,433 of JBOGHQ010000469.1, forward strand.
GGCTGTGCCGACCACGCCGAAGGCGACCAGCACGCCTCCCACCCCTTCGCCACGGGGATCCTCAGTTCCGGCCGGTGACCTGGTCGCCGATGCGGGCGTGGCCCTGCCCTCCCATGCGGCGGCTGGCGAGGGGTCGCTCTCGGCCACCGGAAGGGGTGCCGGGACGGCCGGTGCAACGGATGGAACTGAGGGGGCAGTCGCCGGAGTGGGGGCGGTCGCGGTGGTCTGCGCCTTCTTGGTGGCCGTGACCGCAGGCGCGGCCCCAGAGACCCCGGCGGGAGCGAGGCTCACCGCCGGCGCCGTCGTTGTCGGGGCCATCACCGGAGCCCCAACCGCCGGGGCGCTGTTGGGGGCGGCTCGCTCGGCGGCTTGCTCGACGCCGACCGCCGGGGCGCTCGACGCAGAGGTCGCCGTCGTGGTGGGCGGGGGCGGTGTGGTCGTGGTGGTCGTCGGCGGGGCCGTCACCGTGAGGAGAGCCTTGGCAGGCGTCCCGGGCGCAGGCTCGCCGTCGGCGTTGGTCTGGGTCGCCACGACGAGGTGCTCGCCGGGCGGCACCCCCGGCACGGTGAAGCTGAACGAGATCGTGCCGTCCGCCGCGGGCCGCCCCGACCACACCACCGGTCCGGCCGACCCGAACCGCACGACCACCGGCTCCGCTAAAGGGGCCCCGCCGTGGGAGTTCGAGAAGTTGGCGCCCGAGCCGGCAACCTGGGCGCCAGGCTCGGCCTGGCTGGGCGAGAGGGTGAGCGTGGCCTGGTAGGCGCAGGCGAAGGCCGCCGCCAGCGGCAGCGCGACCAGTAGGGCGCAGCCCAGTACCCCCAGAGCTGCCCGCCGCCCCACCATCGTCCCGCGCCCCTTTCCAGGTACAGGGTAGACGGCCGGGCGGTGGTGTGGGACCCCCGCGATCGGGTCAGACCGACGCCAACGTGCCTATTTCACGGACCCGCCGAGGAGCCCGGCCTCGAAGTGGCGCTGGAAGGCGAAGAACACCACCAAGGGGACTGCCATGGAGACGAACGAGGCCGGGGCGATGATGCCGATGTTGCTGCCGAACTGTCCCAGGCGGCGGCCGATGGCCACGGTGATGGGCGGGCTGTCGCCGGCGAAGATGAGGGCGACGAGCAGGTCGTTCCAGACCCAGAGGAACTGGAAGATACCCAGCGCGGCGATGGCGGGCGCGCCCAGCGGCAGCACGATGCGCAGGAAGATGCGCATCTCCGAGGCACCGTCGAGGCGGGCTGCCTCGAACAGGTCGCGGGGCAGGCCGGCGAAGAAGTTCCGCAGCAGGAACACCGCGAAGGGCAGGCCGAAGGCGACGTGGAACAGCACAACGGCCGGGATGCCGTCGATGCCCACCCGCCGGTACAGCTGGAACACCGGGATGAGGGCCATCTGGAGCGGGACGACCAGCAGCCCCACGACCAGCAGGAAGAGGGCGTCGCGCCCGGGGAAGCGCAGCCAGGCGAAGGCGTAGCCCGCCATGGAGGCGATGAGCACCACCAGCAGGGCCGACGGGACGGTGATGAGAACGGTGTTCCAGAGGCTGTCCACCAGCTCGGAGTTGTCGAAGAAGTCGCGGTAGGCGCCGAAGGTGAGCTCCGACGGTTTGGTGAGCGCCGTCCACCACCCGGACCGGCCGTAGGTCTCCACCGGGCGCAGGCTGGTGATGAAGAGCCCGAGGGTGGGGACCAGCCAGAAGACCGCCACCGCGATGAGCACCACGCGGACGGCGCTGCGCCGCAGCAGGCCACTGGCGGCCGTCACCGGCGTTCCTCATCGATGCGGAACCGCCGGATGTTGAAGGCCAGGATGGGCAGCACCAGCAGGAACAGGAACACGGCGATGGCGGCGCCCAGGCCCCGGTTGCCGCCGCCGGTGAAGGCGGTGCGCCACATCTCCAGCGCGATGACGTTGGCCTCGTCCTGCACCGAGCCGGGCGCCACGGCAAAGACCAGGTCGAACATCTTGAGGGCGTTGATGGTCATGGTGATGAACACCACGCCGAGGACGGGGCCCAGCAGGGGGACGGTCACCTTCCGGAACACCTTCCACTCCGACGCCCCGTCCACCCGGGCCGCCTCCAGCAGCTGGCGGTCGATGGCGGCCAGGCCGGCGCCGATGGTCACCATGGAGAAGCCGGCCCACACCCACACCGCGGCGATGATGGCGGCCGGCGTCACCAGGCTGGGCCCCAGCCAGGAGATGCCCTGCCAGGGTGGGCGGAAGGTGCTGCCCGAAAGCCGGGCGGTGTAGGAGCCGGCCTCTACGCCCGTGACGCGAAAGGAGCCGTCGTCGGCGGTGGTGGTGGCCGAGCCGACGCGGTCGCCATCGGCGTCGAGCAGCTCCACCGGGACGCCCGGGACGCCCACCTCGCCGTCCTCGACCACGCCCTTCTCGTCCGTGCCGGGCTTGATGTCCCGCCACACCACTCCCGTTACCGCGCCCGCCACCGGCGCTGGGTCGGCGGCCTGCACGGCGCTCTCGGGCAGCTGGTCGGTGTTGATGCGGAGCAGGCCGAGGCGGGCCACACCGCCGCCGGCACCGACGTCGACCGACAGGCCCATGGACCGGTCGCTCCGCACCTCCACCTGGTCGGGAAGCGACGGCGCCGCGCCGGGCAGGTCGCCGGCCGGCGACAGCGCCGAGCGGGGGATGTCGATGAGGGCGTTGACGACCCCGCGGTCCGGATCGCTCTCGTAGACGATGCGCCAGATCACGCCCGAGGCCAGCAGCGAGATGGCCATGGGCAGGAAGACGATCGCCTTGAAGGCCGTCTTCCATGACACCTTGTCGGACAGCACGGCCAGGATGAGCCCGACGGTCACCACCACGAGCGGGAAGGCGACCACCCAGAAGAAGCTGTTCACCATGGCCCGCCGCATACGCCGCAGCTCGAACATGGTTCGATAGTTCTCCAGGCCGATGAAGTCGTCCCCGGCCACGTCGTACATGCTGCGCAGGGCCGTGGCGACGGCCGGCCACACCACGAAGGCGCCGAGGAGCACGAGGGCGGGCAGCAGGAACAGCCCGGCCAGGAGGGCGGAGCCGGGCCGGCCGCGTGGCCGGCCCGGCTTGAAGCCTGTGACGGTGGGGAGCGGCCGGATGACCGCCCCCGTGGCCGTCATCCGCCCGACGCCGCCTTGGCCTCGTCCTCGAGGCGCTGGGTGATCTGGTCGACGTTGGTGGGGTTGGCCAGCCAGTCCTGGAGCCGGCCCCAGATCCCGGCCCCCCTGGTGCTGCCGAAGGCGGCAGGGACGGTGTCGGAGAGGTCGAAGCGGAACGTCTCGGCCTCCACCAGCTGGCGGGCCGCCTCGCGGGTGATGTCGTCGGGGTAGACGCTCAGGTCCACGTCCTGGTTGGGTGACGTGAAGCCGCCCAGCTTGGCCCACACCTCGCCCGCCTCACCGGTGGCGAGGTACTCCAGCAGCTCGCGGACCTCGGGGCGGTCGTCGAGCATGACCACCACGTCGCCGCCGCCCACGATGGCGGGGTCGGACCCGTCGATCGAGGGGAAGGCGAAGAAGTTGAAGTCGGTCTCGGCCTTGGCCTCGGTCTCGTCCCGGATGGTGTTGGCCACGAAGTCACCCTCGTAGACCGTCGCGGCCTCCGACGGTGACCCGAACACCAGCTTGACGCTGTCCTCGAAGGTGGTCTGGAGAGCACCTTGGAGCCCCTTGGCCACGAACTCGTTCTTGCCGAGGATGTCGCGCAGCTTGACGAGGGCGTCCTTCACGCTCTGGTCGGTCCAGGGGATCTCCCGGTTGGCCAGCTGGTCGTACTTCTCCGGGCCGGACATGCGCAGGTACACGTTCTCGAACCAGTCGGAGAGCACCCAGCCGTCGGCGCCACCCACCGCCACCGGCGTGGTGCCGGCGTCCAGCAGGTCCTGGGACGCGCTCACCCATTCCTCCCACGTCGTGGGCGGCTCGAGCTCGGCGTCCTCCCAGGTGGGGACGCTGTACCAGACCGTGGACTTGTTGGCCCCCTTGAACCACACGCCGAAGAGCGTGCCGTTGTGGGAGCCGAGCTCCTTCCACACCGGGGCGTAGCGCTCGTCCACGGCGTCGCCCAGGAAGTCGCCGATGGGCTTCAGGGCGTTGCGCTGGGCCAGGTCGACCAGGAGGCCGGGCTGGGGCAGCTGGGCCAGGTCAGGCGGGTCGCCGCCCTCCACCCGTGTGGACAGGATGGTGGGCAGGTCGTCGCCGACGCCCTGCAGGTTCACGTCGATGCCGGTCTTCTCGGTGAAGGCCTCCATGACCTGCTGGGCCGCCTCCAGCTCTGCGCCGGTCCACTTGGCGATCATCTCGACCGTCTGGCCGGTGGGCTGGGCCCCGCCCGTGGTGTCGGACGTGGCGTCGCCGTCGTCGTCGTCACCGCACGCTGCCGCGGTGAGGGCCAGCACGGCCACCAGCGCCATCAGACGCCGGCCCTTCCAGATGCTTTTCACGATTCAGCTCCTTCCGCTGCTGTTGGCACCTCCCCCGTCCCCCGGTCACTCTGCTGCCCGTCGATCGACTCGCCCGTCTCCAGATCGAAGAAGTGGAATCGGCTGGTGTCGACCTGCACCTCCAGTGGCTGCCCCGGCTGCGCCGCCGTGCGAGGGCTGCAACGGGCCACCATGGTGGCCGAGGCGGTGGCCCGGGCCTCGGCCAGCTGGGCCGCTCGCTCGGCATCGACGTCCTCGGCCAGTTCCTTGGTCTCCTCCGTGACCACCGGCGGCGCGTCGATGCCGAAGTGCACGAACACGTCCGAGCCCATGGCCTCCACCAGGTCGGTGGTGGCCCGCAGCCTGCGACCCGGTGGCCCGCTGCTGACCACGGCGGCGTCCTCCATGTCCTCGGGCCGGATGCCGGCCGCCACCGGGCGCCCGGCGTAGGCGGCCAGGGCGGGGCGGGCTGCAACCGCGGCCTGGTCGAGGCGGAGGCGCTGGCTGCCGAGGACCAGGTCCCAGCCGCCGTCGGCCTGCGCCAGGGTGGCCTCGAGCAGGTTCATGGCCGGCGACCCGATGAACCCGGCCACGAACAGGTTGACGGGCTGGTCGTACAGCTCCTGGGGTGGGCCGACCTGCTGCAGCACCCCCTTGCGCATCACGGCCACCCGGTCGCCCAGGGTCATGGCCTCGGTCTGGTCGTGGGTCACGTAGATCGTGGTGACGCCCAGGTTGCTCTGGATGCGGCCGATCTCGGCCCGCATCTGGACGCGGAGCTTGGCGTCGAGATTGGACAGCGGCTCGTCCATGAGGAACGCCTGCGGCTCCCGCACGATGGCCCGGCCCATGGCCACCCGCTGGCGCTGGCCGCCGGACAGGGCGCGCGGCTTGCGCTTGAGGAGGTCCTCGAGGTCGAGGATGCGGGCCGCCTCCCGCACCCGCCGGTCGATCTCGTCCTTCGGCAGCTTGCGCAGGCGCAGGCCGAAGGCGATGTTCTCGAAGACGCTCAGGTGCGGGTAGAGGGCGTAGCTCTGGAACACCATGGCGATGTCGCGGTCCTTGGGCGCCACCTGGTTGACCACCCGCTCGCCGATCCGGACTTCGCCGGTGGTGATGTCCTCCAGGCCGGCCACCATGCGCAAGGCAGTGGTCTTGCCGCACCCCGACGGGCCCACCAGCACCATGAACTCGCCGTCGCCGACCGAAAGGTCGAGCTCGGCGACGGCTGCGGTGCCGTCGGGGTAGACCTTCGAGACACCGTCGAGGACGACTTCGGCCACGCGTGCTCCGGGATGATCTTGGACGGCTGGTGTCCGCCCCGTTTCCGCGCGCTGTACCCATCGTGAACGGGAACGATGCGGAGTGGCGCCATTGTGCCATGTTCCGGGGGTTCGCGGGGCCCGCGCTTGCCCATCGGAGGGCGCAGGTGCAACACTGGTGCTCGATGCCCGCGGCCCGAATCCTCGTACTCATGTAACGCACGCCGCCTCACCGCGCCGTGCGTCCGACCTCCCGAACCGGGAGGTCGTTCCTATTCCGGGCCCAAGTTCCCGCAGTCACCCCGTACTCACCACCGACCAGGAAGCGCACACCATGAAGCTGACCGGGGCCCAGGCCCTCATCAAGAGCCTCGAGATGGAAGGGGTGGAGGTCATGTTCGGCCTCCCGGGTGGGGCCATCCTGCCCGTCTACGACCCGATCATCGACTCCACCATCCGCCACATCCTGGTGCGCCACGAGCAGGGCGCCGGCCACATGGCCGAGGGCTACGCCCACGCCACCGGGCGGCCGGGCGTGGCCATGGTCACCAGCGGGCCGGCCGCCACCAACATCGTCACCCCGCTGTGCGACGCCTACATGGACTCCGTCCCGATGGTGGTGGTGACGGGGCAGGTGCCGTCCACCAACATCGGGAGCGACGCCTTCCAGGAGTGCGACACCACCGGCATCACCATGTCGGTCACCAAGCACAACTGGCTGGTGATGTCGGCCCAGGACATCCCCCGGATCGTGCGGGAGGCGTTCCACATCGCCACCACGGGGCGGCCCGGGCCGGTGCTCATCGACGTCCCCAAGGACGTGAGCATGCAGCCGATGGAGTGGTACTGGCCCGAGTCGCTGGACCTCCCCGGGTACAAGCCGACGGTTCAGGGCCACCCCCGGATGATCAAGGAGGCGGCCCGCCTGATCAGCGAGAGCCGCCGCCCGGTGATCTACGCCGGCGGCGGGATCCTCAAGTCCCGGGGGGCCGAGGCCCTGCGGGCCCTGGCCGAGATGACGGGGATCCCGGTGGTCACCACCCTGATGGCCAGGGGCGCCTTCCCCGACCGCCACGAGCTGTGCCTGGGCATGCCGGGCATGCACGGCAACTACACCGCCGTCACCGCCATGCAGAAGGCCGACCTGCTCATCGCCCTGGGCTCCCGCTTCGACGACCGGGTCACCGGCAAGGTGTCGGCCTTCGCGCCCGGCGCCAAGATCATCCACGCCGACATCGACCCCGCCGAGCTGGGCAAGGTCCGCCGCCCCGACGTGCCCATCGTGGGCGACTGCCGGCGGGTCATCGAGGAGCTGGTCAAGGCCATCGAGGCCATGGGCGGCGCGTCGTCGCAGCCGGACCGCACCGAGTGGATGGGCCAGCTGCGGGACTGGCAGGCGCAGTACCCGCTCCACTACGACCAGGCCTTCGGCGAGGGCGGCGAGCTGAAGCCGCAGTACGTGATCGAGCAGTTGCGGGACGCCACCCCCGACGACACCATCGTGGTGGCCGGCGTGGGCCAGCACCAGATGTGGACCTCGCAGTACTGGAAGTTCGACTACCCCTACACGTGGGTCAACTCGGGCGGTCTGGGCACCATGGGCTTCGCCGTGCCGGCCGCCATCGGGGCCAAGGTGGGCCGGCCGGAGCGGATGGTGTGGGCGGTGGACGGCGACGGCTGCTTCCAGATGACGGCCCAGGAGCTGGTGACGGCGTCGTCGGAGCGCATCCCCGTCAAGGTCGCCATCCTCAACAACGCCTACCTCGGCATGGTGCGCCAATGGCAGGAGATGTTCTACGAGGAGCGCTACTCCGAGGTGTACCTGTCGCCCGACCTCCCCGACTACGTCAAGTGGGCCGAGGCCATGGGCTGCGTGGGCCTGCGGGTGGAGCACCCCGAGGAGGTGCTGCCCGCCATCGAGAAGGCCAACGAGATCGACGACCGCCCGGTGGTCATCGACTTCCGCACCGACTCGTCGGAGAAGGTGTACCCGATGGTGGCGGCCGGCACGTCCAACGACGAGATCATCGTCGACCCGTCCATGGGCGAAGGGGGGCGGTGACGGTGGCCCTCAAGCACCACACCCTTTCGGTCCTGGTGGAGAACAAGGCCGGCGTGCTCACCCGCATCGCCGGCCTGTTCGCCCGCCGGGGCTTCAACATCTACTCCCTGGCGGTGGCGCCCACCGACGACGAGCGCTTCAGCCGCATCACCATCGTGGTGGACGTGGAGTCCAAGCCGCTGGAGCAGATCACCAAGCAGCTGTTCAAGCTCATCAACGTGGTGAAGATCAACGAGCTCGACCCGGAGGAGTCGGTGGAGCGGGAGATGGTCCTCACCACCGTTCGGGCCGGCGCCGGCGGCACCCGGGGCCAGGTCATCGAGCTGGTGCAGGTCTTCGAGGGCAAGATCGTCGACGTGGGGGCCGACCAGCTCACCGTGATGGTGGCCGGCACGCCGGCCAAGGTCGACGACTTCGAGGATCTCATGCGACCCTACGGGATCGTGGAGGTGCAGCGCACCGGACGGGTGGCGCTGCCCAAGCTGGAGCGGCAGGCACCCCGCCTGCGCAGCGTGAGCGGGAAGGTCGGGTAGAGCCATGGTTGCCAAGATCTCCTACGAGAACGACGCCGATCCCGGGCTGGTGGGCAGCCGCAAGGTCGCCGTCATCGGCTACGGGTCGCAGGGGCACGCCCACGCCCTGAACCTGAAGGACTCCGGCATCGACGTCCGTGTCGGCCTGCGGGACGGCTCGTCGTCGTGGGCCAAGGCGGAGGCGGCCGGGCTGACGGTGCGCACGGTGGCCGACGCCACCGCCGAGGCCGACCTCATCATGATCCTGCTGCCCGACACCGAACAGAAGGCCGTCTACGACGAGTCCATCGCACCCCACCTCACCGAGGGCGACGCCATCTTCTTCGCCCACGGCTTCAACATCCGCTTCAACCTCATCGCCCCGCCGCCCGGGGTCGACGCGGCCATGGTGGCCCCCAAGGGCCCCGGCCACCTGCTCCGGCGCACCTACACCGAGGGCGGCGGCGTGCCGGCGCTGATCGCGGTGGCCCAGGACGCCAGCGGGAAGGCGAGGGACCTGGCCCTCTCCTACGCCCATGCCCTCGGGGCCACCCGGGCCGGCGTGCTCGAGACCACCTTCGAGGAGGAGACCGAGACCGACCTGTTCGGCGAGCAGGTCGTGCTGTGCGGCGGCCTCACCGCGTTGGTGATGGCCGGGTACGAAACCTTGGTCGGCGCCGGCTACCAGCCCGAGTCGGCCTACTTCGAGTGCCTCCACGAGCTCAAGCTCATCGTGGACCTCATGTACGAGAACGGCATCGCCGGCATGCGCTTCTCCATCTCCGACACCGCCGAGTACGGCGACGTCACCCGCGGCCCCCGCATCATCAACGAGGGCGTCAGGGCCGAGATGCAGAAGATCCTGGACGAGATCCGCTCCGGCAGGTTCGCCGAGGAGTGGATCGCCGAGAACAGGGCCGGCCGCCCCCGCTTCAACGAGCTGCGGGCCAGGGGCGCCGAGCACCCCATCGAGAAGGTCGGCGCCGAGCTCCGTGCCATGATGCCCTTCATCTCGGCGGGCAAGACCCGCCCCCAGGACGTCAGCGGCGGCTGACCCTATCGTTCCCGAGTAAATAACGACCGGAATCCGGACGTTATTTACTCGGGAACCTGCGTACGGCCCCTCGCAACAAGGAGTTGCGATGCTGGACCAACTGCTCGCCGAACTGGCGAGCCAGCAGTACGGCCTATTCACGCGCCCTCAGGCAACTGCTCTGGGCGCATCTCCGAGCCTCATCATCCGCCGACTCGAGGCGGGCAGGTGGCGAGTCATCGCCCCAGGTGTGTACTCGCTGCCTGGCATGCAACGGTCGTGGCGGCGGGATCTCATGGCGGCGTGCCTTCAGGCCGGGCCCGGCGCGGTGGCCTCGCACGAGGCGGGAGCGGCGCTTCATGGCGTCGCCCCGTTCCAACAGGGCCCGGTGGTCGTCATGCTGCGCCATGGCGACCACCAACACCTCAAGCTTGGACGCCTGCGGCAGTCGACCGACCTCGCGCTGCACCACTGCACGGCGGTCGACGGCATACCGGTCACGACGGTGGCTCGGACCCTGGTCGACGTGGCTGGTGTCGTCCGGCCCGGACGCCTCAGGATCGCGATTGAGGATGCGCTCGCGGCCCGAAAGTGCTCACTCGAAGACCTTGTGAAGTGCTTCGAAGAGGTGCGGCGTCCGGGGAAGCGGGGCATCGGTGCAATGAGGCTCGTGCTCGAGGCTCTCGGACCGGGACCAGTGCGGTCCTCTTCTGAGTTGGAGCGGCTTCTGCTGAGGGTGCTTCGAGACGCCGGCCTGCCTGAGCCGGTACGCGAGTACGACGCTCCGTGGAGCCGAGATGCGCCTGGCCGGGTGGACTTCGCCTTCCCGTGGGCGCGGTTGATCATCGAGGTCGACAGCCGGCGCTGGCACACGCGAGAGCGGGACTTCGAGGCGGATCGACGGCGCGACCGGGAGGCGCAGCTGGCTGGTTGGACAGTCTATCGGTTCACCTGGCAGGACCTGAAAGAGGATCCGGAGGGCGTGGTCCGAACGATCCTTCGAGCCCTGCAGCTTTCGAGTAAATAAGGTCCGGATTCCGGACCTTATTTACTCGGGAGTGGTCAGGGCCGCGACGACGTGGTCGATGCACCTGGTCAGGGCGAGGACGTCGTCCGGGTCGATGGCCGGGAACATGGCGACGCGGAGCTGGTTGCGGCCCAGCTTGCGGTAGGGCTCGGTGTCGACGATGCCGTTGGCACGCAGGACCGCCGCGACCTGGGCCGCGTCGACCGACCCCGACAGGTCGATGGTGCCGACCACGTGGCTGCGCTCGTCGGGCTTGGCCACGAACGGGGAGGCGTAGGGCGACGCCTCGGCCCAGCCGTAGAGGTGCTCGGCCGAGGTGTCGCACCGGCCGGCGGCCCATTCCAGGCCGCCGCGGGCCAGCATCCACTCCAGCTGGTGGACGAACAGGAACAGGGTGGCCAGGGCGGGGGTGTTGTAGGTCTGGTCCAAGCGGGAGTTCTCCAGGGCGATGCCGAGGTCGAGCGACGCCGGCACCCAGCGGCCGGCGCGGGAGAGCACCTCCACCCGCTCCACCGCGGCCGGCGAGAGGACGGCCACCCACAGCCCGCCGTCGGCGCCGAAGGCCTTCTGGGGGGCGAAGTAGTAGGCGTCCACCTCGGCCATGTCGACCCGCAGCCCGCCCGCCGCCGAGGTGGCGTCCACCGCCACCAGGGAACCCGACGGTGCCCCCTCCGGCCGGCGGATGGGCATCGACACGCCGGTGGAGGTCTCGTTGTGGGTGAGGGCGTAGAGGTCGATGTCGACGCGGGGCTCGGGCGCTGGGTGGGAGCCGGGCGGGGACGTGATGACCTCGGGGTCCTCCAGATGGGGGGCGGCGGCCGCGGCGGCGGCGAACTTGGAGGAGAACTCGCCGAACGACAGGTGCTGGCTGCGCCGGCCGATGAGGCAGAACGTGGCCACGTCCCAGAAGGCGGTGGCGCCGCCGTTGCCGAGGGCGACCTCGTAGCCGGCGGGCAGGTTGAACAGCAACGCCAGGCCCTCCCGGAGGCGGCGAACGACGGTTCGCACGCCGGCCTGCCGGTGGCTGGTACCGAGGTAGCCGGTCCCGGCGTCGGCCAGGGCGGCGACCGCCTCGGCCCGGACCTTGGACGGGCCGGGCCCGAAGCGGCCGTCGGCGGGCAGCAGGTCCAGCGGGATGCGGATCTCGGGTGGGGATGCCGGGCTCACTGTGACAGCATGGCCCCATGGGACGCATTTCCGCACGCCTCGCCGCCGTGGCCGAGTCGGCCACCCTCGCCATCGACGCCAAGGCAAAGGCCCTCAAGGCGGCCGGAGAGGACGTCATCGGCTTCGGGGCCGGCGAGCCCGACTTCCCCACGCCCGCCCACATCGTCGACGCCGCGTCCGAGGCCTGCCGGGACCCCAAGAACCACCGCTACAGCGCGGTGGCCGGGCTGCCCGAGCTGCGACAGGCGGTGGCCGACAAGACCAGGCGGGACACCGGGTACGAGGTCAAGGCCAGCCAGGTCCTGATCACCAACGGGGGCAAGCACGCCGTCTACAACGCCTTCGCGGCGCTGCTCGACCCCGGCGACGAGGCCCTGTTGCCCTCGCCCTACTGGACCACCTACCCCGAGGCCATCGGCCTGGCCGGCGGGGTGCCCGTGGTGGTGCCCACCGACGACCGCGGCGGCTTCCGGGCCACCGTCGACCAGCTGGAGGCGGCCCGCACCGAGCGCACCAAGCTCTTGGTGTTCGTGTCGCCCTCCAACCCCACCGGCGCCGTCTACTCCCGGGACGAGATCGAGGCCATCGGCCGCTGGGCCGTCGAGCACGGCGTCTGGGTGGTCACCGACGAGATCTACGAGCACCTCGTCTACGGCGGCGCCGAGAACCACTCCATGCCGGTGGTGGTCCCCGAACTGGCAGGCACCTGCGTCGTCCTCAACGGAGTGGCCAAGACCTACGCCATGACGGGCTGGCGGGTGGGGTGGCTGATCGGGCCGCCCGACGTGGTGGCCGCCTCCGCGAACCACCAGTCCCACGCCACCTCCAATGTGGCCAACGTGTCGCAGCGGGCGGCCCTGGCCGCAGTCACCGGCGACCTCACCGCCGTGCACGAGATGCGGGAGGTGTACGACCGGCGCCGGCAGCGCATCCTGGAGCTGGTCCGTGACATCCCCGGCGTCACCTGCGAGGAGCCCCAGGGCGCCTTCTACGCCTTCCCGTCCTTCGGGGGCGTGCTGGGCCGGGAGATCGCCGGCCGCACGCCCCGGACCACCCTCGACCTGGCCGGGGTCTTCCTGGACGAGGGGCGCGTGGCCGTCGTGCCGGGTGAGGCCTTCGGGGCACCCGGCTACGTCCGCCTGTCCTACGCCCTCGGCGACGACGACCTGGCCGAGGGCATCACCCGCATCGCCAAGCTGCTGGCCGGCTGACCACAGGACGGCGCGTGGCTCGAGGAAAGGGCAAGGGGAAGAAGCGACCGCCGGCCAAGCGGCCGCCTTCGTCGCGCCCCCCGGCCAAGGCCACCGGGGCGGGCGGCGGACCGACCCCCGAGGCGCCCCCCGTACCGCCCCCGCCCCCGCCC
>JBOGHQ010000470.1:0-1849 GCA_050744785.1 Acidimicrobiales bacterium
GTCCAGGGCCTGCTGCCACTGGCCGAGCGCCAGGTGGCGGCGCGCCTGGGCCACGAGCAGCCACGGCTCGCCGGCCACGAGGGAGCCGGGCAGGGCCTCCACCCAGGCCCCAGGGTCGTCGGCCAGGTGGGCCCCGTCCCGGCCCAGCAGGCGGGCCGCGGCGGCCCAGTCCTCGGCCCGGCAGTAGGCGTAGAGCGCCTCGCTGAGGGCCCCGTCCGCCTCCAGCAGGCCGGCGCCGCGCTGGTACAGGGCTTTCGCCGCCGCCTCGCCGCGCTCCTCGAACAGGGCCGTGTCGAGATGGGAGCGCAGCACCTCGTGGTAGCGGTAGGCGCTGTCGTCCACCGCCGAGGTGAAGATCTGGCGCCGCTCCAGGTCGGCCAGGACGGCCTCGCTCCCCCGCCGGCCCAGCAGCTCGTCGCACAGCGGTCCCCGGAGGCGGCCCAGCACGCAGGTCCCGATCAGGAACGACCGCAGGTCGTCGGGCAGCTCCCCCAGCACGTTGCGGGCCAGGTACTCCCGCACCAGGCGGGAGCGGCTGCCGAGGGACGACAGGACCCGCCGCCGCTCGGCCGGCGATTTGCCCGAGGTTGCCAGGTGGAACAGCTGCAGGCCGGCCGCCCACCCCTCGGTGCGGCGGGCCAGGTCGGCCAGCTCCCCGGGCGGGAGGGGGGCGGCGTAGAGGTCGCGGAACAGCGCCTCCACCTCCCACGACCGGAACCGGAGGTCGTCGGGGCCCAGCTCGAGGAGGTGGCCGGACACCCGCAGCCGGGACAGGTTGAGCCGGGGCTGGTGGCGGGTCGCCACCAGGACGGCGGCGGAGGGGGGCAGGTAGTCGAGGAGGCGCTCGAGGGCGGCCTCGGCCTCGGTGCCGGCCAGAACGTAGAGGTCGTCGATGACGAGCAGGACCGGCTGGTCGCAGGACTCCAGGCCCCTGGCCACGTCGCCGACGGAGCTCCAGGGCCGGGCCGCCGGGGCGGGTACGGCACCGGCCAGGGCCCGCTCCAGGTGGGCGGCCAGGGCCGCCTCGCCGGCGTCGCCGGCCTCGGCCCGGTACCAGCCCACCGGGCCGGAGGTGGCCCGCGCGAACTGGGCCAGCAGGGTGGTCTTGCCCGAGCCGGCCGGCGCGACCACCAGGCCCAGGCGGCGGCCCCACAGGCTGGCCAGCACGGTGTCGAGACGCTGGCGGGGGACCGCGACGCACTCCGGGACCCGGGTCTTGGCAGCCAGCACGGCTGACCGCTGGTTTCCCCCCACCATCAGCCTCTCGGTCGGCGAAGCTACCAGGAGCTGCCTGACCGTGCTGCTCGGGCGATCCCGCCGATATCGACAGGGGCCCCCTGCGTCTACGGGACGAGGGGCAGGGCCTTCACCCTGGCCGGCGCCGACCCGCCGCTCCAGCGCAGCTCGGCCTCGGCCGGCAGCTCCACGTCGCGGCGGATGTAGGCCAGGGCCACCGGGCCGCCCGGCGTGGCCGCCACCGAGGTAAGGGTGCCGACCTCCCTGTCGCCGGCCACGACCGAGGCGCCGACGGGTGGCATCCCGCCCTCGCCCCCGACCACCACGCCGCGGAGGTGGCGGGGGACGTTGCCGCCGCGGGAGTCGATGCGGGCCACCAGCTCCTGGCCCGTGAAACAGCCCTTGGTGAAGCTCACCGACCGCTCCACGATGCCGGCCTCGGCGGGGATGGTGCGCTCGGTGAGCTCGGCCCCCATGGCCGGCACGCCGGCCTCCACCCGCACCGCCTGCCAGGCCTCCAGGGAGCAGCGGGTCACGCCGTCGGGCAGGGCCGGCGACTCGCCCAGCACGTCGGCGCCGGGCAGGCCGGGCCAGTCGGCCGCCACCACCACGC
>JBOGHQ010000471.1:0-3480 GCA_050744785.1 Acidimicrobiales bacterium
GCACCAGGGTGACCCCGCCGGCGCCCAGGCCGCCGGCCGCCCGCAGCCAGCCCAGGCCCACCGCGTCCACACCGAGCCGGTCGGTGGCGATGGCGGGCAGGAGGGCCACCGCGCCGCCGAACAACACCGCGAAGAGGTCGAGGGAGATGGCACCCAGCAACACGGGGACGCGGCGGATGAAACGGAAGCCCTCCACCGCGTCGCGCAGGCTGGCCGGCGCGGGGCGGGCGGCGTCGAGGTGGCCCACCACCGGCTCGGCCGCGGCCGCCGCCAGCGCACCGAGGTCGTGCGGAGGACGGTCCCGGCCGGACCGGGCCACGGGCCGGACCATCAGAATGGCGCCGGCCGACACCAGCAACAGGGCGGCGGTGGCCAGGTAGGGCGCACTCGGGTCGACGGTGTAGAGGAAGCCGCCCAGCACCGGCCCCACCACGAGGGCCGACTGCCAGGCGAAGGAGAAGCGGGCGACCAGCCAGGGCACCCGCTCGGCCGGCACCACGTCGCCCAGCAGGGCCCGGGAGGCGGGAGCGGCGAAGGCCCGGGCCACGCCGAACACGAAGACCAGCGCGAACACCGGACCGACCGCGTTGGGGTCGCTGGCGGCATACAGCGCCAGGGCCATCGCCACGACCGCCTCGCCGGCGGCGGCCACGGCGGCCACCAGGCGGCGCTCGTGGCGGTCGACCACCGCACCCGTCACCAGGACCAGCAGGGCGGCGGGCGCGAACTCGGCCAGGCCGAGGAGGCCCAGGTCCAACTCCCGCCCGGTGAGGTCGTAGACCTGCTTGCCCAGCGAGGTGATCTGCGCGGCCGTGGCCGCCATGGCACAGAAGACGCTGACCAGCAGGGCCGGCACGGACCGGTCGGCGGCGCCCTCCGGACGCCCTGGCATCACCCGCCCGGTCCGCCGGCCAGGTGCTGGAGCCGGATGCCGACGGCTGCCTCCACCCCACCGGCGACCTTGTGCATGGTGTTGGTGCCGGTGGTCTTCACGGGGCTGTTTCTAATCCCCGAGCGAGGCCCAGCTGTGCCGCGGACCGCCCCACCGATGAATTCGGGGGCGGGGCCCAGTCTGTAGGGGGAAGACTGGACGGCCGGAGCAGGGAGGAGCCTGGATGCCCGCCGAGTCGAGCCTCGCCATCGAAGCCACCGGACTGGTCAAGTCCTTCGGCGACACCCGAGCCGTGGACGGCGTCGATCTGGTCGTGCCGCGGGGCACGGTCTACGGCGTGCTGGGGCCCAACGGCGCCGGCAAGACCACCACCATCCGGATGCTGGCCACCCTGCTCCGGCCGGACGCCGGGAGGGCCAGGGTGCTGGGCCACGACATCGTCACCGAGGGCGACGCCGTGCGGCGGGCCATCAGCCTCACCGGCCAGCTGGCCTCGGTGGACGAGCACCTCACCGGACACGAGAACCTCGTCCTGCTCGGCCTGCTGCTGGGCTTGAAGCGCCCCGCCGCCAAGGACCGGGCCGCCCAGCTGCTGGACGCGTTCGGGCTGTCAGAGTCAGCCACCAAGTTGGTGAAGGACTACTCGGGTGGGTTGCGGCGCCGGCTCGACGTCGCGGCCAGCATCGTGGTCACCCCAGAGCTCATGTTCCTCGACGAGCCCACCACCGGCCTCGACCCCCGCTCCCGAAACCAGGTGTGGGGCATCGTGCGGGCCCTGGTGGCGGAGGGCACCACCATCCTGCTGTGCACGCAGTACCTGGAGGAGGCCGACCAGCTGGCCGGGGGCATCGCCGTGATCGACCGGGGCCGGGTGATCGCCGAGGGCACGCCCGCCCAGCTCAAGGCCAGCGTGGGCACGGGCTTCCTCCACGTCCGGCTGCTCGACCCGGCCCAGCGTGCCGGAGCGGCCGAGCGGCTGGAGCGCCGGCTCGGCAGCGTCAGCCCCGAGCCGGACCCGGCCGCGTTGACGGTGGCCTGCGACGACGCCGGCCGGGCTGCCGCGGCGGTGGCCGAGATGGCCTCGGCCGGCATCGGCGTGGCCGGGTTCTCCCTCGGACAACCCAGCCTCGACGAGGTCTTCCTCGCCCTCACCGGTCACCCTGCCGGCCCTGCCGGCGACGACCAACCGGACCAGTCGGATCAGTCGGATCCCATCACGGAGGGCCAGCTCTCATGAGTACCCACACCAGCGCCGCCGACAGCACTGCCGCCGACGACGCCGCCGTCCGCCGGGCCATCTCCTCCACGCCCCGGCCCGCGCCGCCCGGCCCCATGGCCGCCTCCCTCGCCTTCGGGTGGCGGGGCATGCTCAAGGTCAAGCACGTCCCCGAGCAGCTCCTCGACGTCACCATCACGCCGGTCATGTTCGTGCTGATGTTCACCTACATCTTCGGCGGGGCAGTGGCGGGGTCCACGGCCGAGTACCTGGACTACATCCTGCCCGGGGTGCTGGTCATGTCGGTGCTGTTCAACACCGTCTACTCCGGGATCGCGTTGAACACCGAGCTCACCAGGGGCGTGGTGGACCGCATCCGCACCCTGCCGATCTGGCGCCCGGCGCCGCTGCTCGGGGCCCTGCTCGGCGACAGCGTCCGCTACCTGGTGGGCGGCAGCGTCATCATCGTGGTGGGGGTCGTCCTCGGCTACCGGCCCGGCGCCGGCGTCCCTGGCGCGGCGGCCGCCCTGGCTTTGGTGACGCTGTTCGCCTTCGGGCTGTCGTGGGTGTTCACCACGCTCGGACTGCTGATGCGCTCTCCCAACGCGGTCATGAACGCCGGCTTCATGAGCATCTTCCCGCTCACGTTCCTGTCCAACGTGTTCGTGGACCCCGAGACGCTGCCCGGGTGGCTGGAGGCGTTCGTGGACGTCAACCCCATCTCCGTCCTGGCCAACGCGGCCCGGGACCTCATGGAGGGCGATCCCAACGCCGGCCGCATCGCCGTGTGCCTCGCCGTGGCCGCCACCCTGGCCGCCGTCTTCGGCCCCATCACCGCCCGCCTCTACCGGCGCAGCTAGGGGCCCCGCCGCCGGCCATCCCCGGTTTCTTTTCCGGCTGAGCCACACCAGATGTGGGTGGGCCGGAAAGGAATGCTCGGAGGCCGGGGTGGCCGGAATCTCGGCCTTGACCACAACGGGGCCTGGGTGCTCCCCAAGTCAGCGGGCCCTCAGGCTTCGTCAACAGCGTTCTAGGCCGGATCGCGCCAGGAACGGGCCGCCACGACCGCACCAGCGGCTGCGACCCAACACCAACGATCGGCGTGAGGGCCGCCCAGGGTGGGCAGGAAGGTGAACCGCCACGCCAAGGCACCGGTGAAGAGCATGAGGAGCACGGCGCCGGCCATGGACGGCGAGCCCGGGGCAGGGTGCCCGGCCCGGCTGGCCCTCCCGGCCAGGGCCACCGACACAACGGGGGGAGTCACGGGCGCACGGTCGGCAGCCAGCCGGTCACCGCCTCGACGACGGCGTCCGGCGCCTCCACCCAGGGCAGGTGGGCGCAGTCGTCCAGCACCCGCAGCGTGGCGCCCGGC